>NZ_CAUPYL010000002.1:0-67514 GCF_963515265.1 uncultured Frigoribacterium sp. | reverse complement strand
GGGTCGCTGTCGGCCGCGGCGGGTCGCTGTCGGGTGCGGCGGGTCGCTGTCGGGTGCGGCGGGTTCCCGTCGCCCGCGGCGGGTGGGCGCTGACCCGCCGGCGCCTACAGGAACCCGCCGACTCCAGGATGGTGGGCGCGGCGCGGCACGGACGGGCGGAGGCTCACGAAGGAGGCGGTGCTCCCCTCGATCGTGGGGGCGCGGTGCCGAGACGATCGGCCCTAGCGTCAGCAGCATGTCCTACGAAGAACCGATGGTCGCCTACGACTACGGACCGAGCTTCTCGTCCATCCTCACGACGCTCGCCGCGGTGGCGCTGCTCGGGCTGGGCATCGTGCTCGCGGTCCTGCTGGTGCGACTCTTGCTCGTGGCCACACGAGCGCTCACCGTGTTCAGCCGTGAGCGCGAGCTGCGCCTCGAGGTGCTGCTCGCCGAGTCAGGCGCTGCCGCGCCCCCGGCGCCCGCTGCCGCACCCGCACCCCCGACCGCACCCGCACCCGCACCCGCACCCGCGACCGTGGAACCGGAACCGGAACCGGCACCGGCCGCACCGCCGGCACCGGCCGAACCCGCACCTCCCTCGGCGGACGGCGACGGTATCGAGGACACGCCTCCCCCGGGAGGCGACGCCACAGACGGCGGGGACGTCACGCCGCGCTGAGTCGCGAGACCCGCGATCCCCCCGGCGCTCCGAGCGAGTGTCGGCGGGTTCCCGTCGCCCACGGCGGGCGGGCGCTGACCCGCCGCCGGCGACGGGAAGCCGCCGCGAGAGACAGCAACCCGCCGGCAGGCACAGGAACCCGCCGACCGCGACAGCGACCCGCCGACCGAGACAGCAACCCGCCGACTCCGGCAGTGCGAGATGTTCCGGGTCCCGAGCGACCTGCGGACCGAGGCGTTCCACGCCGGTGACGAGGGTCAGTTCGCCTTGACGGTGGCGAGTTCGTCCCAGTGGGTGGTCGCTCGGGGCGAGACCATGTCGCGCTTCATCGACCAGCCTCGTCGGTGACGGAGGCCGGCGACCCCGAGCCCGAGGGTGTCCTCGCCGAACTTGCCCGCGATGCGGTCGATGACCGCGCCGTAGGCCGGGGGCGCGGCGCCCTCGACGTCGAACACGTCGAGGCTGGCGTGCTCGTCGCGCGGGGTGAGCTCCATCAGCGTGACCCCTGCGCGCACGTAGCGCTTGCCGGCCTCGAGCTGCGGGCCGAGCGCGGCGATCGCTGCGCGGGCGAGGGTCGCCGCGTCGTCGGTGGGCTCGGGGAACGCCACCGACACCGAGTGGTTCGTGTGCGCGGCGCTGTCCGAGAACGGGGAGGTCGCCGCGAAGCAGCGCATCATCCGCGTGAGCGAGCCCTGCCTCCGCAGGCGAGCCGCGGCCCGCTGCGTGTAGACGGACAGGACCTCCTCGAGCTCGGTCACCGTGGTGACGGGCACCGCGAACGACCGCGAGTGGTAGATCTGCTCGCGCTCGGGCTGGACCTCCTCGATGGGCAGGCAGTCGACGCCGCGCAGCTCGTGCACGACCCGCGCCTGCACGACCCCGAACCGTGCGCGGATCCGTGCCGCGTCGGCGTCGCGGAGGTCGGCTGCCGTGTGGACGCCGAGCGGCGCGAGCTTCTTCGCGGTGCGGCGGCCGATGCCCCAGACGTCGCCGACGTCGACGCTCGCGAGGATCGCGGTCTGCCGGTCGGGGGCGTAGCTGCCCAGGTGACAGACGCCTCCCAGTGCCCGGTTCTGCTTCGAGCCGCGGTTCGCGAGCTTCGCGAGGGTCTTCGTGGGGGCGATGCCGATGCTGACGGGCAGGCCGATGAGCTTGCGCACGGCCCGCCGGATCTCGCGCGCCTGCGCGATCGTCTCGTCGAGGGTGCCGGTCAGCTCGATGAACGACTCGTCGATCGAGTACACCTCTTGACTGCTCGTGTAGCGGCTGAGCACCTCGGCCGACCGAGCCGACATGTCGCCGTAGAGCTCGTAGTTGCTCGAGACGGCCACGACGCCCTGCATCTCGGCGATCGGCGCGATGCTGTGCCAGGGCGCGGCCATGTCGACGTTGAGCGCCTTCGCCTCTTCCGACCGAGCGATGACGCAGCCGTCGTTGTTAGACAGGACGACCACCGGCCGCCCCTCGAGGGCAGGGTCGAAGACGCGCTCGCACGAGACGTAGAAGTTGTTCGCGTCGACGATCGCGATGCTGCGCTCCGACCTCCCGAACTCAGACACGGTGCAGGCACCTCGTCACGACGCCCCAGATCGTCGCCTCGTCGAGCTCGGACAGCACGATCTCGGAGTAGGCCGGGTTCTCGGGGCTGAGCACCATCTGCCCGTCGCGCCACGACAGGCGCTTGACCGTGAGCTCGGCGTTGACGACCGCCACCACGACGTGGCCGTCGTGGGCGTCCAGACCGCGGTCGACCACGAGCTCGTCGCCGTCGAAGATGCCGGCGCCCGTCATGCTGTCGCCGCTGACCCGCACCAGGAACGTCGCCGTCGGGTCGCGCATCAGGTGCCGGTTCAGGTCGACGGGCCCGTTGTAGTACCCCTGGGCGGGCGACGGGAACCCGGCGTGCACGGCCTCGGCCGCCTGCTGCGGGAGGAGGCGGTCGGGCCGCGGCTCGCCGCCCACCGCGCCGATCACCTCGGTCACGGTCGCTCCTCCCACGTCATGCCCGGACGGTAGCACCGGCCGCCGACACTGCCGCAGCGGCCGACAGCAGCTGCCCGCGGCCAACAGCCGGCAGCCGCCCGGCAGCTCACGGCACGAGCACGACCTTGCCGGCCAGCGTGCGCGACTCGGCCAGCTCCATCGCCTCGACCACCGCCTCCAGCGGGAACAGGGCCGCGACGTTCGCCGTCACGACACCGTCACGCACGAGCTCGAGCACCTGCCCCAGGTCGTGCTCGAGACGGGCGCGGAACCGTCGCGGCGTGCGCGAGTGCCCGCGCCACAGGTCGTAGAACGTCGCCCGACGGCCGTTGGGGAGGACGCTCCAGGCCCCGATGCGGACGAGCTGCCGCAGGAACGGCGGCCAGATGCTCCCCGTGCCGCCGGTCGCGCTGGCGATCGCGTACGCGACGAGCGTGCCGCCGGGCGCGAGCAGCGTCCACGCGGTACGGGTGACCGCCCCGCCGATGTTGTCGAACACGGCGTCGACGCCGCCGGGCACCAGGGAGCGCACCCGAGCGGCGAGGTCGGGATCGGCGTAGTCCACGGGCTCGGCGCCGGCACGACGCAGCGCGTCGTGGTGGCGAGGCGACGCCGCCGCGATCACGCGCACGCCGTGGTGCAGCCCGAGCTGGATGAGGACGCCGCCCACTCCCCCGTTGGCGCCGAACACGAGCACTGTCCCCCCGGGCCGGACCCGCGCCGACCTGTGCAGCATCTGCCACGCCGTCACCCCGTTGACCGTGACGGTCTCGGCGTCCTCCGCGGCGACGCCGTCCGGCACGACGACCGAGTCGCGCTCGCGCACGACCGCCTGGGTCGCCCACCCGCCCGTCTTGGTGAGGCTGGCGACGCGGTGGCCGACGAGCGCGCCGTCGCCGCCGGGGCCCACGGCCGACACCGTCCCGACGAGGTCGTAGCCGGGCGTGAAGGGGAACGCCGGCTGCCCCGGGTAGCGCCCGCGGCGCATCGCCTGCTCGGCGAACGAGATGCCGGTCGCCTCGACGGTGACGAGGAGCTCGCCTGCTCCCGGTTCGGGCGTCGCGACCTGCTCGATCAGCAACCCGGAGGGAGGCACGACGCCCGGCAGGACGACGCGGGTGGTGGTGGCGGAGGCAGCAGTGATGTCGGTCATGGTGGTCTCTCTTCTGGGATCGGTGGCGAATGGAGTTACTGATTGGTCAGTCACAAGTGCAGGCAGAAGAATCGAGGGGCCGAGGAGGCGCCCGTCACCGGTGCCGGATCCCCGCGGTCACCGAGGCGGCCCAGGAGTCAGCCATGGAGGCGAGGTCCGTCTGCACGATCAGGTGGCACAGCTGCCCGTACGCGATGAACCGCTGCACGTCGGCCGGGGCCGCGCCGGAGACCCGCTCGACCGCCCTGACCACGTCGCGGAGACCGTCCCGCACGGCGGCGCGGATCTCGGGCACGGCGCTGGCGCTCTGCGCGTGCGACTGCATCATGATCAGGTCGCGGTCCTCGACGAGGGCGACGTACGCCTCCGTCATCGCGTCGAGACGGCCCGACGGGTCGGTCGACGAGCTCGCCTCGCCTGCCTCGACGAGGGCGTCCGCCACTCGCGAGTACGTGTCCTCCACGGCCGCGAGGAACACCCCGAGCTTGCCCGGGAAGAGCCGGAACACGTAGGCAGGCGACACCCCGGCGGCGGCGGCCACGTCCGCGACGGGTGTCGCGTGGTACCCCTTCTCGGCGAACACCCGCACGGCGGCCGAGGCGATCCGGGCGCGCTGCGCCTCTGCGGTCGAGCGGAGGGCGGTGCCGGAGGCGGTGCCTGTGCTGGTCGGGGACATGTGACTGAGTGAACACTTACACGACGCGCCTGTCAAGGGGCGTCGTGACGCACCCGTCGAGGAGGCGTCAGGACGAGTGCCGCGCGGTCCAGTCCGCGAACGGCGCCGTCGCGCCCGCGACGTGCCCCTGCTCGGCCGCCAGGGCGCGGTCCTCCGGGGCCTTCGCGTACTCGTCGTAGAAGGTCGCGAGGCTCATCAGCCGGTTGCCGTCCTCGTAGTGCTCCCCCTCCTCCTCGCGGCTCACCGCGTAGATCACGCGGTCGGGCTGCGCGTAGTAGAGCGCGCCGAGGCACATCGGGCAGGGGTACGCGGTCACGTAGGCGTCGAAGCCACTGAGGTCGGTGATGCCCTGCTCGGCAGCCTGGCGGATGGCGAGGATCTCGGCGTGCGCGGTCGGGTCGCCGGTCTGGGCGACGTGGTTGCTCGCCTCGACGACGACCTCGCCGTCACGGACGAGGAGGCACGCGAAGGGCTTGCCCCCGGCGTCCACGTTCTCCTGGGCGCGCTGGACGGTGAGGGCGGTGAAGGTGTCGTCTCGTTCGGTCATGCCCCGAGAGTGCACCTCGCGGACGCCGAGGCGTCCAGCCAGGCCGCAGCATGCAGGCAGCAGGGAGCAGGCCACGCCCCCAGGAGGCGGTGAGCTGCTACGCGGAAGCGGTCGCGTCGGCGTCGGCCTCGGGCTCGGGCTCGGGCGCGTGCTTCATCCAGAACGGCGAATAGTGGTACCCGTCCAGGTCGTCGAACTGCCGCTGGTACATGAACGGGTAGTCGTCGGTGTCGCCGACGCGACCGCCCGCGGCCGCGGCGCGCTCGACCAGCTCGTCGACCGCCTCCTTGCTGGGCAGGTCGAACGAGACCGTCACCTTCGAGGGGGTGTCGGGCCCGCCGATCAGTTCTTCGACGCCGCCGACGCTCTCGTACATCGCGCGGCTCGTCAGCATCACGTTCTGCTCGGGCGCGATCGCGAAGCACGACGACTCGGGGCCCGACATCCCCGCCTGCAGCTCCCAGCCGAGCGCGGCGTAGAAGGCGGTCGCGCGCTCGACGTCCGCGACGGGACAGCTGAGGAAGAGGGTCATGGGCACACCCTCGTCCCCGGCGCCGCTGCCGTCAAGGTCCGGACATCCCGGATGCCGCCCGAGCCGGTCGAGTGCCGTGGGTCACCACCAGAAGGGCGCCTGCGGTACGTAGTGCTCCTCGAGGCGGCGGACGTCGTCGTCGGTCAGCTCGACCTCGAGGGCGGCCACGGCGTCCGCGAGGTGGTGCGGCTTCGTCGCGCCGACGATCGGGGCCGAGACCACCAGGTTCCGCAGCACCCAGGCCACCGCGACCTGCGCCATCGACACCTCGTGCTCGGCAGCGACCTGCTCGACGGCGTCGATGACCGGGCCGTCGGCGTCGGTGTCGAACGCCTTCGCGACCTCGTCGACGGCCGAGCGATCGGTCGTGACGTCGCGCGGCCTCGTCAGCCGCCCCTTGCCCTGCGGCGAGTACGGGACGAGCCCGACGCCGAGGTCGGCACACAGCGGGATCATCTCCCGCTCCTCCTCGCGCCCCAGGAGGTTGTACTGGTCCTGCATCGCCGCGAACGGCGTCCAGCCGTGCACGGCCGCGGCCGTCTGCAGCTTCGCGAACTGCCACGCGAACATGCTCGACGCACCCGTATACCGGACCTTGCCGGCGCGCACGAGGTCGTGCAGCGCCTCCATCGTCTCCTCGACCGGCGTCTCGTCGTCGAAGCGGTGGATCTGGTACAGGTCGATGTAGTCGGTGCCGAGGCGCCGCAGCGACGCGTCGACCTGCTCGAGGATCGCCGCGCGCGACAGCCCCGAGCCGCCGGGCCCGTCGTGCACCCTGCCGCTGACCTTCGTGGCGAGCACGATCTCCTCACGCCGGGAGTACTCGCGGATCGCGCGACCGACGTACTCCTCGCCGGTGCCCTGCTGGTACACGTTCGCGGTGTCCCAGAACGTCACGCCCAGCTCGACCGCCTGGCGGAAGAACGGCGCGGACGCCTCCTCGTCGAGGGTCCAGGTGTGCAGGCCCCGCGTGGGGTCGCCGTAGCTCATGCAGCCGAGGCCGATCCTGCTGACGCGCAGGCCCGTGGTGCCGAGTCGTCCGTACTTCATCGTGCAGTACCCTCTCGTCGCGCGTCGTCGTCCGCCCTGCGGTCCCGATCGGCGGCCTGCCCGATCTCCCGCGCCTCCTGGGTGGCGGGGGTCGCGCCCCAGCTGCCGAGGAGGCGGAGGCGCTCCTCGGTCGGCGAGCCCGGCTCGGCGCTGTAGATCAAGAAGTTGAGCCCCTGCTGCCCCATCGGCTCCATGGCCTCGTAGACGAGCTCGAGGTCGCCGACGACCGGGTGCCGGAACGACTTGTTCCCCGACGCGTGGTGCCGCACCTCGTGCGCGCCCCAGCGGGCGCGGAACTCGTCGCTGCGCGTCGAGAGCTCGCCGACCAGGTCGTGCAGCGCCTTGTCGTGCGGGTCGCGGCCCGCCTCGGTGCGGAGGATGGCCACGTTGATGTCGGCGGCGATCGACCACGACGGGTAGAACGCCTCCGCCAGCTCACGGTGCAGGAACACGAAGCGGGCCAGGTTGACGGGGCGCTCGGGCAGCGCGTACAGGTCGGAGTACAGGGCCCGGAACAGCGCGTTCTCGCCGAGCACGTCCATCCGGCCGTTCCGGACGAACGCCGGGCCGGCCGTCACCGAGTCGAGGGCGAGCTGCAGGGCACGGGAGATGCCCGACGGCCGCGAGCGGGCCCGCGAGCGGCTGCGGACGGGCGACTCGTTGGCCGCACGGGCGAGGTCGCCGAGGTGCGACCGCTCGGCGTCGTCGAGCAGCAGAGCGCTGCCGATCGCCTCGAGCACCGCCTCCGAGACGCCCCCGAGGTCGCCGCGTTCGAGCCGCGAGTAGTACTCGACGCTGACGCCGGCGAGCATCGCCACCTCGGTCCGTCGAAGGCCCGGCACCCGCCGACCAGGGCCGCCGGGCAGCTCGACCTGCTCGGGCGTCACACGGGCTCGCCTCGTGGTGAGGAAGTCCCGCACCTCGCTCTTGTTGTCCATGGCATCGACCGTACGACGCCGGGGCGGCCGGATGGGTGCTCCGGTGGGGCACCCCGACGAGAGCCTGCGGCACACGGCCCGTCGGCGCTCAGCCACCAGGGGCCCTGGAGGCGCGGCCGGCCCAGGCGTAGCCTCCCGCCATGACCATGCACCTGCGACAGACCGTCCTCGACGCCGAGGACGCGCGCGCCCTGGCGAGCTTCTACTTCGGGCTGATCGGCGGGCAGTACCGCCCCGGCGACGAGCCCGCCGCGGACGGGACCGACGACGGCGCCGAGTGGGTGGCGTTCCGGACTCCTGCCGGGGTGCGGCTCGCGTTCCAGCGGGTGCCCGAGCTGCCCCGGTCGACCTGGCCCGACGGCCCGGTGCCCCAGCAGCTGCACCTCGACTTCATGGTCGCCGACGCCACGGAGCTCGAGGAGCACCGGGCCCGCGCGGTCTCGCTGGGCGCCACGGTCGTGGACGACCAGAGCGCCGACCCGGCGGAGGCGCTGTACGTGTTCACCGACCCTGCAGGGCACCCGTTCTGCATCTTCGTCGCCGAGGGGGCGGACGACCCGACGGCCTGGTGACCGACTGCGCAGGAGGTGGCGGACCGGTGGGCGAGCGACGGCCTCAGCCGGCAGCGGCCAGGGCCCGCACCTCCTGAGCTCGATCCGAGGCCTCTCAGCCCGAACGAACCAGGTGAACCGGCGGAGAGCGCTGTCCCGCGTCCCTCCGAGAGCACGTCGTGTCGGTTCACCGGGCGAGGTGCGCCCCCGCGGTCGCGCTCGACTCGTCCACGGCGCCGGCCAGGGACAGCTCGAGGGCGAGCTCCAGGCAGCGAGCCCGCGCTGGGGAGAAGTCGTAGGGCATCATGCCGACGGCGTCCGCGAGGCTCCGCGACCTCCGCCGACCACCGGACCCGGACCCGGCCCCGGCCCCGGTCTCGGCGCCGGGCTCAGGGTCGGCCCCCTCCGGGTGCAGCTCGTCCCAGGCCGCGACGAGTGCGTCGTCCTCCGAGTCCTGACCGGACTCCTCGATGACCGCGAGCAGCGCCTCCTCGAAGGCGTGCCGTTCAGCGGCCACCTCGGCCACGCGGGGGTCGTCGGCGGCGACCGTGTCGTCGAGCGCAGCCTCGGCCGCTTCGACGCGATCGGACTCCGCGCGGAGCTCCGGTCGGGTCGCGAGCGCGACGAACCGGCCGGCCTGCACGGCGGCGCCGAGCGGGCCGAAGATCCGCTCGGTGACGAGCAGGGCGTCGAGGTCGTCCTGCCGGAGCGAGCCCTCGGGCAGGCCCGTGAGCCGCTGAGAGACGAACTCGTCGAGCAGGCCGGTCCGGCTGCCCAGGGCGCGCATGCGGCGGACCGCGGCGCGCTGGCGCTGCAGCTCCGCCTCCTTCGCCTCGAGCGTCGCCTCCAGCTGCTCGAGCACGTCGGCGACGTCGCCCTGGCCGGCGGCACGGTCCGAGGCTCCGGCACCGGCCGCGCCGTGGGCGGCGGGACCGTCGACGGAGGAGCCCGCGAAGGCATCGCGGATGTCGCCCAGGGCGATGCCCGCGTCGGTCATCTTGCGGATCCAGAGCAGCCGGATCATGTCGTCGTAGTCGTAGCGGCGGCGCCCGCCGCCGTCGCGCTCGGGCTCGGGCAGCAGCCCCAGCGAGTGGTAGTGGCGGATCGCCCTCGGCGTCGTGCCGACGAACGAGGCGGCGTCGCCGATGGCGACCTGACGGGGCGGGATGAAGGACGTGGACACGGGGGGCCTTCCTGAGGGGGGCGCGGGAGGTGGTGCAACGGTCCCCACCAGACCACATGACGTCGCGTCAGGTGCAAGTCCCGCAGCTCACCAGGGGCCGAGGTCGCCGCCGTTCAGGCCGTAGAGGGCGATGCCGACGATCGCCGCGATCGCGAGCACGGCGACGGCGAGGGGCGCCCAGTCCATGAACACCGCGGAGCGGGACCGGGGAGGCACAGCCGCACCGGGGCCGCCACCACGTCGGCGAGCCGCCGGGCCGTGCGTCGCGGCCTCGCGACCGCCGTGCGCGTCGCCTTCACTCAGGCTCCCGGCCTCGGCCTCGCCCTCGGCCTGGCCCTCGAACTGGCCCTCGGACCGGCTCTCGCGCTCGGCGGCAGCGAGGCCCTCACGGAGCGCTTCGCGGAAGCGGCGATCCGCGGCGGAGCCACCGAGCTCGTCGGGGTCGGTCATGGTGCTCCTGTCGGTGTGCGGGGACTCCTGTCTACCGTCTCCGCGGCCGATGCGCCGTCAGCCCACGGCCGCCGTCACCGCCCCGTCGCCCTCGCGGGCGCCTCCTCAGCCCTCGGGGTGCAGGCTCGCGTCGGCCTCGCCGGTCGTCCACGAGGTGAAGTGCACGGTGAGGTCGTCACGCGACGGGGCGCAGCACATCGGCCCTGCCGAGACGCGGGCGCGAGGATCGAGCGGAGCCACCCGGACGAGCCGCCAGGGCTCGTCGTCCACTCGGGCGCGGACGGTGAGCGCGTCGCCCGAGCGGCTCGCGCGGATCGTGACCTCCCGGCCGTGCCAGCCGGGCACCGGCGAGAGCGACCAGTCGGACACGCCCCGCGTGACGACGGCCCCCAGGCTCTCCTCGCCGTCGCTCCGCTCGACGCCGGCCTTGGTCCAGGTGTCGTCGTCGACCTTGACGAAGATGCCCGCCTGGTCGAACTGGGCGGTGAAGTCCAGCCGGAAGGTCACCTCCTGGGCGGTGCCCTGCTCGAACGGGACGAGCAGCGCGTGCTCGGTGTCGTGCACGAACCCGTAGGAGGTGGTGCGCCAGGCGTCGCTCCCCTCGACGGCCGTCACGTGCAGGCCGTCGGACGCGACGTGCACCTGTGCGGGGGCCGTCGTCCAGGTGCCGGAGTCCCAGTCGATGTCGGTCATGACGCCGAGCGTACGCTTGTACACATGACACAGGACCACTTCGCGGGCGATGACCGCAGCAACCGCGAGCGGATGCTCGCCGGCGACCTCTACGTCGCCGACGACCCCGAGAGCGCCCGGCTCGCCCAGCGCGCCGTCCGGCTCGCCGACGCCTACCACCGCGCCGCGGTCGAGGACGAGGGCGCAGCCCGCCCCCTGCTGGAGGAGCTGCTGGGATCGTTGGGGGAAGACGCGTTCGTGAAGCCGCCGCTGTTCGTCGACTACGGCGAGAACATCCGCATCGGCGCCCGGACCTTCGTCAACTACAACCTCACGGCCCTCGACGTCGCCGCCGTGACGATCGGCGAGGACTGCCAGATCGGGCCGAACGTCCAGCTCCTGACGCCGACCCACCCCGTCGAGCCGGGGCCGCGACGCGACCGGCTCGAGGCGGCCCTGCCGATCACGATCGGCGACAACGTCTGGCTGGGCGGCGGGGTCATCGTCTGCCCGGGCGTCAGCATCGGCGACGACAGCGTCATCGGCGCGGGCGCGGTCGTGACCCGCGACGTCCCTGCCGGCGTCGTCGCGGTCGGCAACCCCGCGAGGGTCGTCCGGAGCGTCACAGGATGACCGCTGCCCGGTCGCCCCGCCGGGCGGACCCCGGCCGACGGGACCGCATCCTCGAGTCGTGCCTCGACGTCGTCGCCGAGGTGGGAGTGGACGGCACCACCCACCGGCGCGTGGCGGTCGCCGCCGACGTGCCCCTCGGCTCCATGACGTACCACTTCGACGGGATGGACGAGCTCCTCCTCGAGGCCTTCGCGCTCTTCGCGGACCGCGTGGCCGAGCAGTTCCGACGCCGCCTGGCCGGCGACCTCACACCACAGGAGGCGCGGCGCGCGGTGGTCGAGATCGTCACCCACGACGTCGTCGGCAGCCAGCGCGACCTGGTCCTCACCCACGAGCTCTACACGCTCGCGGCGCGACGCCCCGAGTACCGGTCGATCACCCAGGCCTGGATGGCCCGGAGCCGTGCCGCGCTCGAGCAGCACTTCGACCCCGAGACGGCCCGCCTGCTCGACGCCCTGATCGAGGGCCTCACGATCCACCGCGCCCTCGACCCGGAGCCTGCCGACGAGGACGTCGTGGCGACGGCCGTGGGACGCATCGTGCGTCCTGGTTGACTTTCCGATTCGGAAACTCTCAGTGCCGTCGTGACCGGGGCGTCCTCCGGCCTGGGCGTCGAGACGGCTCGGGCCCTGGCCGCGGCGGGCGCGAGCGTCACGCTCGCCGTCCGGGACACCGACCGCGGCGAGGCCGTCCGAGCACAGATCGAGGGACGGACCGGCAACCGCAGGCTGGACGTCCAGCAGCTCGACCTCAGCGACCTCGACTCCGTCCAGTCGTTCGTCGGGCGACGGCAGGCGCCGCTCGACGTACTCGTGGCCAACGCCGGGATCATGAACCTGCCCGCCCGCCAGCTGACCCCTCAGGGCTGGGAGGCGCAGTTCGGCACCAACCACCTCGGCCACTTCGCCCTGGCGCTCGGGCGACCTCGGTCCTCCTCGCCGGCTCGCCGACCGTGGACGGCGTCACCGGGCAGTACTTCGAGGACGCTCGACCCGCCGAGGTCGTCTCCGAGCCCGCGGACCACGGCGTGCTGTCGGCCGCGCTCGACCCGACGACCGCCGACGAGCTCTGGGACTTCTCCCTCGCGGCCGTCCGGCGCTGACAGCCCACGGCACTCTCCCGGACGGGGACCCTCCGGGCGTCGCCTGAGCATCGCGATCGACCTGCCCGGCCACTCGCACCGCACGTCGAGGCGATCGGGCCAGCCCGCACTCGATCGTCTAGGACGACCGGGTGGCCCTCTCCCGGAGGGACGACTCGAGCATCGTGTCGACGGCCGCGTCCACGAGGCGGTCGGCCTGCGCCCGGGCGATGCGGCCGGACGAGACGAGCGCCGCGATCCCCTGCATGGTCGCCGCGAAGAGCATCTTGAAGACGTCACGAGCGTCGGCGTCGGCGGGCGCGTCCGCGGCGGGCCCCAGCGCACCGTCGAGCACGGAGAAGAGGACGCCCGCCGCCTCGTGCAGCCGGCCGGACCGCTGGGTCACCTTGGCCTGGAACATGAGCTCCATCAGCGCGGCGTCGTCGATGGCGAAGTCCACGTAGGACCGGGCCACGCGTCGGAACCGGACGGGCAGGTCGCCGCCGGCCTCCAGCACCCGGCGCACCTCGGCCGTCAGCCGCTCGAAGCCGAACTCCGCGAGGGCGTCGAGCAGCGCCTGGCGATCGACGAAGTGGCTCCGTGGGGCGCCGTGGCTGACACCGGCCCGGCGAGCCAGGTCGCGCAACGACAACCCGTCGACGCCCGACTCCCGGAGGACCGCGGTCGCCTCGTCGAGCAGCACGGCCCGCAGGTTCCCGTGGTGGAAGGGCCGCTGCGTCATCGGCCCAGCATAGACCCGCACTAGTCATTGCCTATTTTCTAGTCAATGACTAGATTGGCTGCATGACAACTCAGCGATCCCTCCTCGTGTTCGGCGGCACGGGCCAGACCGGCCAGCACTTCACCCGCCTCGCCCTCGCCGACGGACACCGCGTCCGTGTCCTGGCGCGGACGCCCTCGAAGCTCGCCCTCGACGAGGACCGCCTCGAGGTCGTCCAGGGGTCCGTCACCGACGACCTCGACCTCGACGCGCTGCTCGACGGCACCGACGCGGTCGTGATGATGCTCGGCGACGCGGCAGCCCAGCGCGAGCGCCCGGTGAACACGCCCCTCGTGAGGGCGCTCGTGCCGGCCATGCGCCGCACGGGCACCGAGCGCCTCCTCTACCAGGCCGGCGGGCTGAGCGCCGCGCCCGGCAAGCCGCTCGCCCCTGCCCTCCGGCTGGTGCGGAGCACGATCGCGCGTGGCTACATCGGTCAGCACGAGGACAACGAGGCGGTGATGCGGTACCTGGACGAGGAGGCGCGGGACATCGCCTGGACGGTGCACCGTGCCGGGATCGGCTCCGACGGCCCGTCCCGGGGCGAGCTGCAGCGCTCGGCCCGCAGGATCAGCATCGGCACCTTCGTCGACTGCGCGAACTACAACCTCAGAGCCCTCTTGGACGACTCGGCCGTGCACACCTGCGACGGCAGCGCCTACCGGCGCTAGCTCAGGCCGGGCTCCCCCAGGCGGCCGCGGGGTTCCCGGCGAGCGCCCCGGTGACGAGGGCCTGCACGAGGCGGTCGGCGTCGTAGTCAGGGTCGGTCGCAGCCCCGATGCAGAGGTTGCCGACGGGACGTCGGGCGCGTGTCGCGTCCTGTTCCGAGCATCACGTCCTGTCGCGGCGAGACGTGATGCTCGGAACAGGACGTGACACCGCCACCTAGGCGCCGAGCTGCGCCGACGGCGCGTCACCCAGTGACCGGTCGTCCTCGACGTCCACGCGCAGGACTGCGAGAGCCAGGCCGCGCCTCCCTCGTGTCGACCACACCGCGATGACGGACGCCATCGCCAGCAGGGAGGCGACGAACGCGAACGGGGGGACGTCGAGGGCGAGGAGCGTCGCCCACCCGCCGGAGCCGAGCGCCCAGCGCAGCAGGCGCCCACCCGCCCCGAGACGAGGTGTCGGCCGAAGGCGGACGACGTGCTCGCCGACGGTGCGGCCGGAGGCCAGGACGACGACCAGCTGCACCGCCGGCGCCACGAGCGCGCCGGTCGTGACGAGCGCCGCCAGCAGCGGGTCGTCGGCGTCGCGGCCGGCGAGCACCCAGGCGAGCGTCGTGCCGACGCTGAGGACGCCCGAGAGCAGCCAGATGGCCAGGACGTCCGAGAGCATGCCCGAGAACCTGCGGGCGGCGGTCACGGGCCGGGGCCGGTCGGCGTCGACGGGGTCGCTCGAGCCGGCCAGCAGCCCGACGAGGGGTGCCAGCAGGGTGCCGACGACGGCGCCGGCGGTGTTCGCGATGAGGTCGTCGACGTCGAAGAGCCGGTACGCGCAGGGGTAGAGGAACCAGTCGCCGGTGAGCTGCGTCAGCTCGATGAGCAGCGAGACGACGAAGCCGGCACCGAGGCCGACCAGGAGGCCGCCGAGGAGTCGCCTCCGGGCGACGGCGTGCCGGGCGAGGGCACCGAGCGGCACGAACAGCAGCACGTTGAAGAGGACCTGCGCGATCGCCGGGTTCGTCAGCAGCGAGCGCGGCCCGGAGATGCCGCCTTCCTTCACGATGTCGCCGACGAACGCGAACGGGGTCAGCTGCGGAGAGGCCGGGGCGGCGCACATGGTCGCGACGTCGGCAGGCAGGGGAAGCAGCGTGTAGGTGACGAGCGCGAGGGCGTAGACCAGGGTGCCGAACGCGACGAGGCTGCGTCGGACGCCGAGGTGGCCGTGTCGGCGGTACTCGGCCGCCGTCCACGGCACCAGCGCGCCGACCGCCAGCACGGAGCCGATCCCGAACGCGAACACTCCCGGCAGCACGTTTCCCATGCCCAGAAGCTACCGGGATCAGGACCGCCGACACGTGGCCCCGGGGGCCCGTCCGAGTCGTCCCCGGGTACCGCGACGCCGGCCCCTCAGGGGGACGACCCTGAGCCCGGGCGCCCCGAGACTCGAGACATGACGAACGACACCACCCCAGCCCGTGCCCGCATCCGTGTCCGAACGGCGGCCGCAGCCGCCGCTGCCCTGAGCGTCGCCCTCCTGGCGTCGGGCTGCGCCTTCATCCAGCAGCACGTCGGCGACGCCTGGAGCGTCACGTACGAGGTCAGCGTTGACCAGCCGGTCGGCGCCGAGCTCACCGGGACCCGGTTCGACGGTGCTGACGCACGCGGCGACGAGGTGACGACGCAGGACGTCGGCCCCGTGCGCACGGCCACCGCGCAGGACGGCGGCTCGTCGTGGGAGGCGGAGTCGATCGTCCTCGCCCAGGGGCAGGCCTCGGTCACCGCGACGCCGGCACCGGGCGCGACGGCGACCTGCCGCATCCTGCTCGACGGCACGCGCGAGATCGCGACCGCGACCTCGGCGAGCCCTGGTGCACCCGTGGAGTGCACGGTCGACACCCCTCGCTTCGACTAGGAGGCGCCTGGGCAGGTGCGACGAGCGGTCAGGCTCCGAAGGCGCGAGCGCCGGTGAGGAGCCGCTCGAACGCCGCCTCCGCCGCCGGGTCGACCTCGCGACGCGAGGCCTCGGCGTCGTACCACTCGACGACCTCCCGAGCACCCGTGGCCCACGACGTCGTCGCCTGCCAGCCGGGCACGAACGCCTTGACCTTCGCGTTGTCGAACACGACGGAGTGCGCCTTGTCGCCCAGGAGACCCGGGCCCCACTCGGGCTCCACGACCGCGACGCTCTCGCTCGCCACGTGCACCAGCCTCGGGTCGTCGACGCCCGCCGCGGCCGCGAGGCTCGTGTAGATCTGGTCCCACGGCAGGGCCTCGTCCGAGGTGATGTGGAAGACGTCGCCGACAGCGGCCGGCAGGCCGAGGAGCCCGACGAACGCACGGGCGAAGTCGGCGTGGTGGGTCAGCGTCCACAGTGACGTGCCGTCGCCGGGGACGACGACCTCGAGTCCGCGCCGCATCCGGTCGACGACGGTCCAGCCGCCGGTGACCGGGATCGTGGTCCGGTCGTAGGTGTGCGAGGGGCGGACGATCGTGACCGGGAAGCCGCTCTCCCGGTAGGCACCGACGAGGAGGTCCTCGCAGGCGATCTTGTCCCGGGAGTACTGCCAGAACGGGTTGCGGAGCGGAGAGGACTCGCGGATCGGCAGCGCGGCGACGGGCTTCTGGTAGGCCGACGCCGAGCTGATGAAGACGTACTGGCCCGCCCGACCGGTGAAGAGGTCGATGTCGGCCTGCACCTGGTCGGGGGTGAACGCGACGAAGTCGACGACGACGTCGAACGACCGGTCGCCGAGGGCCCGGCGGATCGACGAGGGGTCGGACACGTCCCCCGTCAGCACCTCGACCCCAGGAGGCGTGGGCCGGGTCGACGACGCCCCGCGGTTGAGGACGGCGACGTCGTGGCCGAGCTCGACGGCTCGGGCCGCGGCCGCCGAGCTGATGATGCCGGTGCCGCCGATGAACAGGACTGTCAACGCTGACATGAGGAGGTCTTCTTTCTTCGAGGAGGACCGCCCCAGTCTGCTCGTTCCGGCGGGGGCCCGGTCGGCGGGTCAGGCGCGGGAGCGGCTGGCGCGTGACCCGGTGGCCGACCCGCCGTCCGGCACCGGTCGGGACACGTTCGGAGCGACCAGAGTCCGTCAGTCGGCGGCGTCCGCGCGGGGCAGGGCGAGCTCGATCGTCGTCCCGTCGGCCGAGGTGGCGGCCACTCGGACGCTGCCCCCGTGACGCAGGGCGATCTCGCGGACGAGCGCCAGGCCGATGCCGAAGCCGGTGCGGCGGGTCTGCGCTCCGCTCCGCGCCTCCGTCGAGGCTGCCGCGGGCGACTCCGACCGGGCGAACCGGCCGAAGACGCGCGTCGGGTCGATCCCCGTGATGCCGGGCCCGTGGTCGGTGACGGCCAGCACGACCGAGTCGCCCTCAACACGGGTCGACACGGTGATCGTGGATCCTCCCGGCGCATGGCCGAGCGCGTTGTCGACCAGGGCCAGCACGGCCCGTCGGAGGCTCGCGGGCGGGACGGCCACGCGGACCGGCGCGTCGCCCTGCTGGTCGAGCGCCACCGCGCGCTCCTCGGCCAGCACCGACATCGACCGCAGGACCTCCGCGACCACGTCGCCGAGCGGGGTCGACCCCGCCGAGGTCGCTCCCTCGGCAGGGTCGCCCCCGGCCGCCTCGAGCAGGTCGCCGACGATGTCGATCAGGGCCCGCGAGTCGTCGCGGAGCCTCGCCAGGTCGGCGGTGACGTTCTCGTCGGCGGTCGCCGCACCTCCTGCGATCCTGCGCTGCAGCGCCTGGAGGCGGGCGTCGAGCACGGCGAGGGGCGTACGCAGCTCGTGGCTCGCGTCGGCGACGAACTGGCGCTGCAGGCGCAGTGCCTCCCCGAGCGGCCGGACAGCCCGCCGGGCGATCACGACCGTGACGAGCCCTGCGAAGACCACGCCCGCGACGCCGAGGACGACGAGGCCGGCCACGACGTCCGTGGCCGAGACGAAGACCTCGCCCTGGCCCGCGGCGGCGACCTGCTCGAGGCGCTCCTGCGGGACGGTCTGGTGCAGCACCCACGCGATCGTCAGGGCGAGGGCGCCGACCACGACGAGGCCCGAGACGAGCACGATCTGTCGGCCGATCGACCGGGCGGCGGCCTGCAGGGCCACGGCCTCGGGATCGGCAGCGGGCGTGGCCTGGGCACCGGCAACGGCACCACCAGGCCCGCGCCCGCGCCCGCGCCACCAGCTCACAGGGCACCCACCCGGTACCCGCGCCCGCGCACGGTCAGCACGACGTCGCGGTCGATCTTGCGCCGCAGGTAGCTGACGTAGGTGTCGACGGTGCCGAGCTGCTCGCCGTGCGGGAACACCCGGGCGAGCAGGTCGGCCCGGTCGAAGGTGTGGTCGGGGCGGCGGGCCAGCTCGGCGAGCAGCGCGCTCTCGCGCTCGCTCAGCACGACACGGCTCGACCACGGCGTGACGACGATGCGGCTCTCGGGATACAGACGGGCCTCCCCCACGTCGAGCCAGCGCTCCTCGGCGGCGAACGACCGCGTCAGGGCGCGCAGCCGGGCGAACAACTCGTCGAACTCGAACGGCTTGACGAGGTAGTCGTCCGCACCGCCGTCGAGCCCCGCGACCCGGTCGGCGGTCGTGCCGAGTGCCGTCAGCATCAGCACGGGGGTCGTCACGTGTTCCCGACGGAGGGCCGCGACGAGCTCGGTGCCCTCGAGCCCGGGGAGGCGCCGGTCGACGACGAGCACCTCGTGCCCGCCTGCCCGAGCGGCCTCGAGCCCCTGCCGGCCGTCGGTCACGAGGTCGACCTGCCAGGCCTCGCCGAGCACGTCGGCCACGATGGGCCCGAGCGCCGGGTCGTCCTCGACCAGCAGGAGGCGCGGGCGCGTGTCAGGACCGGTCACCCACCGCCTCCTCGTCCGTCGTCGTCGTCGTCAGGCTCGTCGCCGTCGCGGCCTTCTCGACCCGGGCGGCGCGCGACCGCCGCAGGGCGGTGACCACGATCGGCAGCACCGACACGACGACGAGCCCGACGGCGAGCAGGTCGATGTGGTCCGCCACGAACGGTAGGCCACCGAGCAGCGATCCGAGCACCGTCATGCCGACGGCCCAGAGGAACGCACCGGTGAGGTTCCACACGATGAACCGGCGGTACGGGTAGCCGCTGGTGCCGGCGGCGAGGGGCACGAAGGTGCGGACGACGGGCACGAACCGGCCCAGGACGAGCGCCTTCCCGCCGTGCCGCTCGAAGAACGCCTCGGCCTGCTCGAGATGCGCCGTCTTGAGCACGCGGGCGTCGGGGCGGAACCAGCGACGCCCGAACCGGTGGCCGAGGAAGAAGCCGACCTGGTCGCCGGCCGCCGCCGCGAGGAACGCGCAGAGCGCGATCACGACGACGCTCAGCCCGAGGCTCAGGTGCAGCAGGCCCGCCGTCACCAACAGCGAGTCGCCCGGCAAGAACGGGAAGAGCAGGCCCGACTCGACGAAGATCATGAGCGACAGGCCGCCGAGGGCCCACGGACCCATGCCGGCGAGGAGGGTCTGGGGGTCGAGGATGCTCACGAGCGGGTCCGTCCTGGGTCGGTGGTCGGGGAGGAGTTCGGCGCCGAGGGCCCGACGGGATGGGCCGAGGGCCCTCCCGGGTGGGCCGAGAGCGCCGGTGCGGCGCGGCCCCCGACCCGGTCGACCAGACGCAGCCACGGCGGCAGCAGCAGCGCCACCACCGAGCAGCCGAGCACGACCGAGGCGACCGTGTCGCTCGGCCAGTGCACGCCCGCCCAGACGCGAGACAGCCCGGCGCCGACCACGCCGAGCGCCGCCGTCGCGACCACGACGGGTGCCCCGCGCCGCCCCCAGGCGAGCAGGACGAACGCCAGCGCGAGCCCCGTCGCGAGCGCCGTGTGCCCGCTGGGGAACGAGAACGAGTGCGGCTCGACGATCAGCGGGTCGACGAGCAGCCCCGGGTCGGGCCGGTCGCGCTGCACGACGACCTTGAGCAGCTCGGCCGCGGCCCACGGACCGGCCGCGACGCCGAGCACCGTGAGGGCTGCGGCCTTTCGACGGCTGAGCACCCACACAGCGACCGTCAGCAGCAGCACGAGGGCCGCGCCCAGCTGCGGCCCGAGGAGCCGGTCGACGAGCAGTGCGGCCCCGTCGAGCACGGGAACGTGCGTGCGGCTCGCGTGCTGGGCGAGGGCCAGGTCGACCTCGCCCACGCCGCCCGCGCGCGAGGTGATCAGCAGCCCGGCGACGACGACGCCAGTGACGCCGGTCGCGCCCCACGCCGTCCACGCCCGGTCGTGGACGACCGCGCGGACGGCAGGGAACAGAGGAGGCGCGGTGCGCCCACGAGGGAGCGCCGACGAGCGCGGACGGTGCAGGACGGTCATGGACGCAGCCTCCGCCCGGCCGTCCCAGAAATCGCCCAGATGCCCTGGCGGGCCGACCCGCGCCTCCTCGTCTCGGGCGGCGCGCCTCCTCGTCTAGGCCTCTGGGGGCTTTCTGGGAGGCGACCCCCGACCGTCGTCGCATGACGACACGCGCTGTTCCGACCGGGGCCCCGGACCTCGACCGCCGGGCCCTGCTGAGCAAGGTCCCCGAGATCACCCTCGCGTTCTGGGTGATCAAGGTGCTGTGCACCACCGTCGGCGAGACCTTCGCCGACTTCCTCGCCGACGGCCTCGGACTCGGACTGACCGTGACGAGCATCGTGATGGCGGCCCTGCTCGTCGTGGCGCTCGTCGTCCAGTTCCGGTCGAGGGCCTACGTCCCGGTCGTCTACTGGCTCGCGGTCGTGCTGATCAGCGTCGTCGGCACCCTCCTCACCGACACGCTGACCGACTCGCTCGGCGTCGACCTCTGGGTCTCGACGGCCGTCTTCGCGGTGGCGCTGGCCGCCGTGTTCGCCGTCTGGCACCGCGCCGAGGGCACCCTGTCGATCCACGAGGTGACGACGCCCCGTCGCGAGTCGTTCTACTGGGCAGCCGTGCTGATGACGTTCGCGCTCGGCACCGCGGTCGGCGACCTCCTCGGCGAACAGCTGGCCCTCGGCTACCTGCCCTCGGCGCTGCTGTTCGCCGCGGCCATCGCCGTCGTCGCCCTGGCGCACCGGTTCGCCGGCGTCGGGTCGGTGCTCGCCTTCTGGGCCGCGTACGTCCTCACCCGCCCGCTCGGCGCCTCCGTCGGGGACTTCCTGTCGCAGCCGGTCGCGGACGGCGGGCTCGGCCTCGGATCGACCGTCACGAGCGCGGTGTTCCTCGCGGCCATCGCGGCCCTCGTCGTCGTCCTCACGGTGCGGCGACCGGCGCGCCCGGCTCTGCGCGTCTGACCGTCCCGCCCCGCCCCGCCCTCACCCTCACCCTCGCCACGCCCTCGAGAGAGAAGACCCCATGGACTGGCAGATCAACGGCCTCCCGATGCACCCGCTCATCGTCCACCTCGTCACCGTCGCGTTCCCGACGGCGTCCCTGCTCGTCCTCGTCGGGGCGTTCTGGCCCGCCTTGCGCCGACGGCTCGGCGTCATCACCCCCCTGATCGCCCTGGTGTCGCTGATCGCCGTGCCCCTCGCCACCTCGTCGGGCGAGTCGCTGGAGGAGCAGGTTGGCGGGAGCGCACTGCTCGAGGCCCACACGCAGCTGGGCGACACCCTGCTGCCCTGGGCGATCGCGGTCTTCGTCGTAGCCGTGGCCCAGTGGGCGTGGCAGCACTGGGTGCTGACTCCGGAGAGGCAGCGCCCCCGTCCAGCCGTACGGGGCAGCGCCCGACTGATCGTCGGCGCCTTGCTGACGGTCCTGGCCGTCGGGACGAGCATCGGGGGGATCGTCACGACGGTCCGGATCGGCGACTCCGGCGCGAAGGCCGTGTGGTCGGACTCTTCGCAGGGATGAACGAGGGCGGGCTCGCGTCCGGCTCAGGGCCCGGGCAGCAGCCCGAGCGGCCCTGATGCAGCTGGTGCCGGAGCCGCCGCTCCCGCCCTGCTCCGCCGACAGGAGACCCGCATGCCCCGCATCAGGATCGACCTCGTCGAGGGCCGCTCCGACGAGCAGATCGCCGCGATCGGCGGCACCCCCACGCGGACCCTCGTCGACGTCTACGGCCTGCCCGAGCGCGGGTCGGGGAGGGTGGGGAGGGAGACGACCATGGTGAGACCGCCTCCCGGGGTCTCCTCGGCGGTGAGGGTGCCGCCCATGCCCTCCGTGAAGCCCTTGGCGATGGCCAGCCCGAGGCCCAGGCCTGCGGTGTTGTCGGTGTCGCCGAGGCGCTGGAACGGGACGAACACCAGATCCAGGCGGTCCGGGCTGATCCCGGGCCCCCGGTCGGCGACGCGGATCTCCACGACGTCCCCGAAGGTGCTCGCTGAGAGCCGGACGGGGACTCCGGCCGGAGCGTACTTGACGGCGTTGTCGAGGAGGTTCACGAGCACCCGTTGCAGGAGGACGGGATCAGCGTCGACCAGGGGGACGTCATCGGCGATCTGCAGCTCCACCCGCCCGAGGCCGGCTTGAAGTTCGTCCATGGCGGTGAAGAGGACGTCGTCGACGTCGAGGGGTCGACGGGAGACCGCGAGGGCACCCGCTTGGACCCGGCTGACGTCGAGGAGGGCGGTGACGAGGGCCGACAGCGCGTCGAGGCTCTCGCGGGCCGTGGTCAACAACTCGTCGCGATCGTGGTCGTCCCAGACGACGCCACGCTGCTGCAGGCCGGTCACTGCTGCGGTGGCCGAGGCCAGGGGGCGCCGGAGGTCGTGTCCGACGGCTGCGAGCAGTGCTGTTCGTACTCGGTCGACCTGGGCCATGGGGCCGGCGGAGTCCGCCGTGGCCGAGAGGGCCTTGTGTTCGAGGGCTGTCTCGACCTGCGCGGCGATGACGGCGAGGAGCCGGCGCTCGGAGGCGGCGAGGGGCGGCCCCGTCATCTCCAGGCGCGTCGTCTCGCCGGCGGCCACGACGGTGGTCTCCTCGCCTGCACGAGGAGTCCCGACGCGGTCCACGACGGTGCCGTCGGCGTCGACGACCGAGACCGATCGGAGCCGGAACGCGTCCTGGGTTCGGGACAGGAGTGCGTGGAGGGCGTCCTGGCCGCGGATGACTCCGCCGGCGACGGCTGCGAGGAGCTCGGACTCCGCCAGGGCCCTGGCGGCCGAGCGTGCCTTGCGGGCGGCCTGGTCGACGACGTAGCTGACGAGCAGCGCGATGACGACGTAGAGGACCAGGGTCAGCAGGTGCAGCGGACGGCCGACGGTGATGCTGTCGTAGGGCTCGACGAAGAAGAAGTCGAGCGTCACCCCGGAGAGCACCGCGGCGAAGAGGGCAGGCCAGATCCCGCCGACCAGGGCGACCACGACGACGAGGAGCTGGTAGACGAGGACGTCGCTCGTCAACGACTCGTCGCTGCGGAAGGCCACGAGCAGCCAGGTCAGCAGGGGGCCGAGGACGAGGGCGAGGGCCCCGCCGAGGAGCCTGCGGCGGAGGGTCAACGCGCCGCCGGCTCGCGGGAGCGTGAACCGGTCGCCGGCAGCGGCGTGGGTGACGATGTGCACGTCGATGTCACCGGATTCGCGGATGACCGTGGCGCCGATGCCGGGGCCTGACAGAGCTGCGGTGATCCGGGACCGCCGGCTGACGCCGATGACGAGCTGGGAGGCGTTCATCGCCTTGGCGAACTGGACGAGCGCCTCCGGCACGTCGCCTCCGACGACCTGGTGGTATGTGCCGCCGAGCTTCTCCGTCAGCGCCCGCTGGGCCGACAGCGCCCCGGGGTGGGCGTCGCGGAGGCCGTCCTGGGCGATGACGTGGACGGTGACGAGCTCGCCGCCCGAGGACCGGGCGGCGATCCGCGCACCCCTCCGGATGAGGGTCTCGCCCTCGGGGCCGCCCGTGAGGGCGACGACCACTCGTTCCCTGGCCTCCCACTTGCTGTCGATGCCCTTCTCACGCCGGTAGGCCTTCAGGGCGCTGTCGACCTCGTCGGCGAGCCACAGCAGGGCCAGCTCTCGGAGGGCCGTGAGGTTGCCGAGGCGGAAGTAGTTCGACAGGGCCGCATCGACCCGGGCGGCGGGGTAGACGTTGCCCTCGGCGAGGCGGTCACGGAGGGCCTGCGGTGCGAGGTCGACGACCTCGACCTGGTCGGCGCCACGGAGGACGCTGTCCGGGACGGTCTCCCGTTGCGCCGCCCCGGTGATCTTCTCGACGACGTCGTTCAGGGACTCGATGTGCTGCACGTTGACCGTCGAGATGACGCTGATGCCGGCGTCGAGGAGGACCTGGACGTCCTGCCATCTCTTCTGTCGGACCGACCCCGGTGCGTTGGTGTGGGCGAGCTCGTCGACGAGGGCGAGGTCGGGGTTCCGCGCGAGGACAGCGTCGACGTCCACCTCCGTCAGCTCGACGCCGCGGTGCGACGCCGTCCGCCGGGGGACGATCTCGAGGTCGCCCAACATGGCCGCGGTGGCCTCGCGGCCGTGGGTCTCGACCACGGCCACGACGACGTCCCTGCCGTCTCGGCGCAGACGGGTGCCCTCTTCGAGCATGGTGCATGTCTTGCCGACGCCGGGGGCGGCGCCGAGCAGCACCCGGAGCCGCCCTCGCTTCACGGTGTCAGCGTCCCGTCTCGGCCAGGGCCGTGTTCAGCTCGAGCACGTTCACCGTGGGCTCTCCGAGGTAGCCGAGGTCGCGGCCCTGGGTGTGCTCCGCCACGAGGGCCTCGACGTCCGCGACGGGCAGGTCGCGGGCGTCCGCGATCCGCTCGACCTGGAGTCGGGCGTACTCGGGGCTGATGTGGGGGTCGAGCCCCGAGGCGGAGGCGGTGAGGGCGTCGACGGGGACGTCCTCCGGGTCGACGCCGTCGCTCTCGGCGATCGCTGTACGGCGTTCGTCGATCGCGGCGACGAGGTCCTCGTTCTCTGGCCCGTAGTTGCTGCCGCTCGAGGCCGAGGCGTCGTAGCCGTCTCCGGCCGCGGAGGGCCGTGACTGGAACCACTCGGGCAGGGCGGCCCCGTCGGCGTCGGTGAACGACTGGCCGATCAGGGAGGAGCCGACGGTCTCGCCGTCGAGGTCGACGGCGGATCCGTCGGCCTTGCCTCCGAGGGCGAGCTGTCCCACCCCGGTGATGACGGCCGTGTAGGCCACGCCGAGGACGACGGTGAAGACGAGCATCGCGCGGAGGGCGACGCCGTACTGGCGGAGGAGGGTGCGTGTGTTCATGGTCTCTTTCTCGGTTCTGGTCGCCGGCTAGAAGCCGGGGACGACGCTGACGACGAGGTCGACGATCTTGATGCCGACGAACGGGGCGATGACGCCGCCGAGCCCGTAGACGAGGAGGTTGCGCGACAGGATCGAGGACGCCGACGCCGCGCGGTACTTCACACCCCGCAGGGCGAGCGGGATGAGGACGACGATGACGAGGGCGTTGAAGATGATCGCCGAGAGGATCGCGGAGGCCGGCGAGCTGAGCTGCATCAGGTTGAGCAGCCCCAGCCCGGGGAACACCCCGGCGAACATGGCCGGGATGATCGCGAAGTACTTCGCGATGTCGTTCGCGATCGAGAACGTCGTGAGGGCGCCGCGGGTGATGAGCAGCTGCTTGCCGATGCGGACGATGTCGATCAGCTTCGTCGGGTCGCTGTCGAGGTCGACCATGTTGCCGGCCTCCTTGGCGGCCGACGTGCCGGTGTTCATCGCGACGCCGACGTCGGCCTGCGCCAGGGCCGGGGCGTCGTTGGTGCCGTCGCCGGTCATGGCGACGAGCGCGCCGCCCTCCTGCTCGCGGCGGATCAGCGCGAGCTTGTCCTCCGGGGTGGCCTCGGCGAGGTAGTCGTCGACGCCGGCCTCGGCCGCGATGGCCTTGGCGGTGAGCGGGTTGTCGCCCGTGATCATCACGGTGCGGATGCCCATCGTGCGCAGCTCGGCGAACCGCTCGCGCAGCCCGGTCTTGACGACGTCCTTCAGGTAGACGACGCCGAGGACTCGGGCCTCGGCCGTGGTGCTCTTCACGGCGACGACGAGGGGTGTCCCGCCGGCGTGGGAGATCTCGTCGATGCGGGCCTGGAGTTCGTCGTGCTCGGTGCTGGCGAGGTGGCGGTCCTGCTCGATCCAGGCGATGACGGAGTTCCCGGCGCCCTTGCGGATCTGGGTGCCGTCGGGCAGGTCGAGACCGGACATGCGGGTCTGGGCCGTGAAGGGGACGATCTCCCCCTGCTGACCGCCCGCGTCGTGCCAGCCCGTCGTCAGGGCGAGGTCGACGATCGACTTGCCCTCGGGCGTCGGGTCGGCGAGGGAGGACCGTGCTGCGGCGTCGACGAGCTCGGCTCGTGCGATGCCGTCGAGGGGCGTGAACTCGACAGCCTGCCGGTTGCCGTAGGTGATGGTGCCGGTCTTGTCGAGCAGCAGGGTCGTCACGTCGCCGGCGGCCTCGACCGCGCGGCCCGACATCGCGAGCACGTTGCGCTGCACGAGGCGGTCCATCCCGGCGATGCCGATCGCGCTCAGCAGCGCACCGATGGTGGTCGGGATCAGGCAGACGAGCAGGGCGATGAGCACCGGGATGCTGACGGACGCGTCGCTGTAGCTGGCGATCGGGTTCAGCGTCAGGGTCACGACGACGAACACGATCGACAGGCTCGCGAGCAGGATGTTGAGCGCGATCTCGTTCGGGGTCTTCTGCCGTGAGGCGCCCTCGACGAGGCGGATCATCCGGTCGACGAAGGTCTCGCCGGGCTTGCTCGTGATGCGGACGACGACCCGGTCGGACAGCACGCGGGTGCCGCCGGTGACGGCGCTGCGGTCGCCGCCCGACTCGCGGATGACCGGGGCGGACTCGCCCGTGATGGCCGATTCGTCGACGCTCGCGATGCCCCAGACGATGTCGCCGTCGCCCGGGATCAGCTCGCCGGCGGTCACGACGACCGTGTCGCCGAGCGTGAGGTCGGCGGACGACACCGACTCGAGGGAGGCGCGTTCGGCACCGGCGTCGGAGGTCGCGTCGTAGGACGCCACGCGCTGGGCGGTGGTGCTGGTGCGGGTGGCCTTGAGGGTCTCGGCCTGTGCCTTGCCGCGGCCCTCGGCGACGGACTCGGCGAGGTTGGCGAAGACGACGGTGAGCCAGAGCCAGACCGCGATGGCCCAGGCGAAGGAGCCGGGGACGGCTGAGCCGCCGGATGTCTCGGGACCGGTGAACAGGCCGGCGATCGCGAGGATCGTCGTGTAGGCGGCGCCCACCTCGACGATGAACATGACCGGGTTGTGCCACATCTCGCGCGGGTCGAGCTTGCACAGGGCGCCGGGCAGCGCGGCGACGAGCTGGGCGGCGCTGAAGGCGCCCCCGCGGTTCGTCGGCGCGACGTCCAGGTCGTGGTCGGTGGTGGTGGGTGTGTCGGTGACAGCGGACATGGTTACTGCAGCCCTTCAGCGAGCGGTCCCAGTGCGAGGACGGGGAAGTAGGTCAGCGCGGTGATGATCACGGAGACGCCGGTGAGCAGGCCCACGAACTGCGGGCGGTGCGTGGGGAGGGTCCCGGCGGTGGCGGGGACCTTGTCCTGGGCGGCGAACGAGCCGGCGAGGGCGAGCACGAGCACGATCGGCAGGAACCGGCCGAGCAGCATCGCGACGCCGAGGGCCGTGTTGAACCAGGGGGTGTTCGCGGTGAGCCCCGCGAAGGCCGAGCCGTTGTTGTTCGACGCCGACGTGAACGCGTAGAGCACCTCGCTGAAGCCGTGCAGGCCCGGGTTCCAGATCGACGTGCCCTCGACGTCGGCGCGCACCGCGGGGATCGCGAAGCTCAGGGCGGTCCCGGCGAGCACGAGGGTCGGCGTGACGAGGATGTACAGGCTCGCGAGCTTGATCTCGCGCGGCCCGATCTTCTTGCCGAGGTACTCCGGCGTGCGGCCGACGAGCAGGCCGGCGATGAACACCGTGATGACGGCCAGGACGAGCATCCCGTAGAGGCCCGAGCCGACGCCGCCAGGGGCGATCTCGCCGAGCATCATGTTGATCATCGGCATCATGCCGCCGAGGGCGGTGTACGAGTCGTGCATCGAGTTGACGGCGCCGGTCGAGGTGAGGGTCGAGGTGGAGCCGAACAGGGTGGATCCCCAGATGCCGAACCGCGCCTCCTTGCCCTCCATCGCGCCGCCGGCGAGCTGCGGTGCCGTGCCGGCGCCCCGCAGCTCCGCCCACGTGAGGGCGGACAGGGAGACCGCGAAGATGGTGGCCATGACGGCCGCGATCGCCACGCCCTGCTCGGTGGAGCCGACCATGCGGCCGAAGGTGCGCGGCAGCGAGAACGGGATGACGAGCATCAGGAGGATCTGCAGCAGGCTCGTCCAGGGCGTGGGGTTCTCGAACGGGTGGGCGCTGTTGGCGTTGAAGAAGCCGCCGCCGTTGGTGCCCAGCAGCTTGATGGCCTCCTGCGACGCGACGGGCCCGCCGGGGATCGTCGCGGTGCCGCCGGTCAGGGTCGCGACGTCGGTGAACCCGGCGAAGTTCTGGACGACGCCACCCGCGATGAGCACGACTGCCGCGACGGCGGCGAGGGGCAGCAGGAGGCGGACGAGCGTGCGGGTCAGATCGACCCAGAAGTTGCCGAGCGTCCCCGTCTTCACTCGGGCGAGACCTCGGATGAGGGCGACGGCCACGACGATGCCGACGGCCGCGGAGACGAAGTTCTGCACGGCGAGGCCGCCGAGCTGCACCGCGTACCCGAGGGTCACGTCCGGCGAGTACGACTGCCAGTTGGTGTTCGTGACGAAGGAGGCGGCGGTGTTGAACGAGAGCCCCTCGGGCACGGCGGGGAAGCCGAGCGAGTACGGCAGGACGCCCTGGAGGCGCTGCAGGGCGTAGACGAGGAGGACACCCACGAGGGAGAACGCCAGGACGCCCCGGAGGTAGGCCTGCCAGGTCTGTCCGGAGGCGGAGTCGACGCCGATGAGACGGTAGAAGCCCCGCTCCACCCGGAGGTCCTTCGTCGTGGTGAACATGGTCGCCATGTAGTCGCCTACAGGCCGGTAGAGGACCACCAGGACGACGACGACCGTGAGGACCTGGAGGATGCCGAAGACGGTGTCCATCAGAACCGCTCGGGCTTCACGAGCGCGTACACGAGGTACGCGAGAGCGGCGACGGCCAGGACAGCCGCACCGATGCTGAAGACGATCACAGCTTCTCGACCCCCTTCGCCACGAGGGACACCACTGCGAACACAGCGATGACGGCGAGCACGTACACGATGTCGAGCACTACGACTCCAAGGAGAACGATCGACGAGCCACCAGGGCCCGGTGCCCGTCGTGGGCACAGCGAGTCAGTAGACACCCCGCGGAACGACCGATCGGCGGCCCTCACGGGTTCCTCACGCCAGGACGTGGATTCCTCACGAACACCACACGGGTGGGCGCGAGATCGTCGACACCGGCGCCTCCCACCCTCGGCCTCGCCGCGACCGCGCTCACCATGACCGTCAGCGAAGAACCCCTCGACCGCATCCTGTTCGAGGTGATCTCCGCCTTCGCCACCTGCGGCCTGAGCGTGGGGCTGAGCGCCGAGCTCGACCCCTTCGGCAAGTACGCGCTCGCCGCCCTCATGTTCGCCGGCCGCGTCGGGCCCATCGGCCTCGCCTCGGCCCTCGCCGTCCGCCGCCGCACCCTGCTGTACGACTACCCGGAGGACCGCCCCGTCATCGGCTGACGCCGGACCAGGGACGGGACCGGACGGGCACGCCGTTGGGCGGACGGGCACGCCGCCGGGCGGGGAACGGCGACGGGCGGGGAACGGCGACGGGCGCCGTCTCCGAGGAGACGACGCCCGTCAGGCCGACACTGCGAGGTCAGCGCTCCCTCGTGCCGTCCTGGTCGGCGGCGCCGGGTGCGCCCTCGTCGAGGCGCCCGTCGATGGCCGGGTCAGGCGACACGACGTCGACCCGCAAGGGCGGCTCGGCCACGACCGCGGAGGCGGACGCCTCCGGACCCGAGACGGAATCCGCACGGGCTCCACGGACGCGGCGCTTGACCGCCTCCCACGGCCGGGCCAGGCCCTTGCCGCCCGCACGGCCGGGCGCGTCGACCTCGAGGCCGTAGTAGGCGCCCACGTGCTCGAGGAGGACGTCGCGTTCGGCCTTGTCGTACGCACGTCGTTCGCGGTTGAAGGCGATGATCGTCGACCAGCACGTCAAGAGCAGCACGATGCTGAACGGCAGGGCGGTCGTGATCGCCGCGGTCTTCAGGGCGTCGAGACCACCGGTCAGGAGGAGCGCGACGGCGAGCAGGGCGGCCACGAGGGCGAAGAACACGCGGAGCCAGTTCTTCGGCTCGATGTCGCCGCCGGACGCGATCATCGCCATGACGAGCGATCCGGAGTCCGACGACGTGACGAAGAACACCCCGATGAGCAAGATCGCGCCGAAGGTGAGGACGGTGCCGGCGGGCAGGCCGCCGAGCAGGGCGAACAGCGACCCCTCGACGTCGACCGAGCCGTCGGCGCCGACGAGGCCGCCGGCGCCGTCGGTCTGCTGGTGGATCGCGGCGCCGCCGAGGACGGCGAACCACAGGAAGGTGAGAGCGGTCGGGACCAGCAGGACGCCGAAGACGAACTGGCGCACCGTGCGGCCCTTGGAGATGCGGGCGATGAAGATGCCGACGAACGGCGCCCACGACATCCACCAGCCCCAGTAGAAGGTGGTCCAGGCGCCCTGCCACTCCTCACCGGCTGCGCCCTGCTGGGCGGTCACGTTGAACGACAGGCCGACGACGTTCTGCAGGTAGGCGCCGATCGACTGGACGAAGTCGCGGAGCAGGAACTGCGTGGGCCCGACGATCAGGATGAACAGGAGAAGGGCCGCGGCGAGGATCAGGTTGAAGTTCGAGAGGATCTTCATGCCCTTGGTGACGCCGGTGACGAGCGACACGATGGTCACGGCCGTGATCACGGCGATGATCGAGAGCTGGCTGACGATGCTGCTCTCGGCGATGCCGGCGGCTTCCAGGCCTGCGCCGATCTGGATGACGCCGAGGCCGAGCGACGTCGCGACGCCGAAGAGGGTGCCGACGAGGGCGATGACGTCGATCAGGTTGCCCCAGCCGCCGCGGACGCGGTCGCCGAGGAGGGGTTCGAGGGCCCAGCGGATCGAGACGGGACGACCACGGCGGTGGATCGCGTAGGCGAGGGCGAGGCCGAGCACGACGTAGATGGCCCAGGCGTGCAGCCCCCAGTGCAGGAAGGTCTGGGTCAGGGCCTGCTGCGCGAGCTGGTCCTCGGTGCCGGTGACGCCGGGGCGGGGGGAGGCGAAGTGGCTGAGGGGCTCGGAGACGCCGTAGAAGACGAGCCCGATGCCCATGCCGGCGGCGAAGAGGAGCGCGAACCAGGAGCCGGTGGAGAACTCGGGTTCGTCCTTGTCCTTGCCGAGCTTGATGCCGCCGAACCGGCTGAAGCCGATGAAGAGGCTGAACCCGACGAAGAAAGCGGCGATCAAGACGTAGTACCAGCTGAAGTTCTTGACGATCCCGCTCTGCAGGCCGAGGAACAGCGCCTCAGCCGACGAGGGCGCGATCAGCGTGTACGCGACGAAGCCGAGGACGACGACGGCGGCAGGCCAGAAGACCCAACGTCGCAGCTGCGGGGTGGTCGAGACGGTCTCCGTCAGGGAAGCGGGATGGTCGGCGGTGGGCCCGGATGAGGGCGGTGTTGTCGTGGCCATGCACCCATGGTGACGGGTCGGGGGCGTGCTGTCCCAATCACGCCGTCGAGTCGGTCACTGATCCTGGTGACGGTAGTGACGGTTGCGAGGCCGGAGGACAGCCGTGGCGAGGCCCGCCGCGACGACCGAGGCGATGAGGATGGCGACCTTGGCGTCGTCGTCGTGGGCGCTGCCGAGCCCGTAGCTGAGCTCTGCGACGAGCAGGGAGACGGTGAAGCCGATGCCGCCGAGGAGGGCGACACCGGTGAGGTCGATCCACGTGATCGTCCGGTCGAGCTCTGCCCGGGTGATCCGCGTCGTGATCCACGTCGTCGCGAGGATCCCGATCGGCTTGCCGAGCACGAGCGCGGCGATGATGCCGATCGTGACCGGGCTGGACAGCGCTGTCCTCAGTCCGTCGAGGCCGCCGAAGGCGACCCCGGCGGAGAAGAACGCGAAGACGGGGACGGCGAAACCGGTGGAGATGGGCCGGAAGCGGTGCTCGAAGACCTCGGAGAGCCCGGGGCCGGTGCCCGGCCCGCCGCTGGCCTGGCTGCGGATGACGGGGACGGCGAAGCCGAGGAGGACGCCGGCGACGGTGGCGTGGACGCCCGAGGCGTGGATGAGGCCCCACACGAGGACGGCGACGGGCAGCAAGATGAACCAGTTCGCCGCCGGGTGCAGGCCGAAGAAGCGTCGGAACCGCTGCGTGAGGAAGACGTACGCGGCGAGCGGGACCAGCGCCAGCACCAACGGGAGCACCTCGATGGCGCTGGTGTAGACGAACGCGATGATGCCGATGGCGATCAGGTCGTCGACGACGGCGAGGGTCAGCAGGAAGATCCGCAGCGCAGCCGGCAGTCTCGAGCCGACGATCGCGAGCACGGCCACGGCGAACGCGATGTCCGTCGCCGTGGGGATCGCCCACCCGCGCACCGCCTCCGGGTCGGAGACGTTGATGACGGTGAAGATCAGGGCAGGAACGAGGACTCCGCCGAACGCGGCGGCCACCGGCACGATCGCCTTGCTGATCTTCCGCAGCTCTCCCGCGACGAATTCTCGCTTGAGCTCCAGGCCGACGAGGAAGAAGAAGATCGCCAGCAGCCCGTCGGCGGCCCACTCCCCCACGCTCAGGTGCAGCCCCAGGGCGGCCGGGCCGAACTCGAAGTCGCGCAGGGCGAAGTAGGCACCGGCCCACGGCGAGTTCGCCCACACGACCGCGACGACCGCCGCGATGACCAGGACGATGCCGCCCACGGTCTCCTTGCGGAGGATCTCCCCGAGGCGGGTGGACTCCAGGGAGGTGTCCTCAGCGAACAGCCCGGGAGAAGCGGCGGGAGAGCGGGAAGGGGCGAGGTCGTCGTGTGGCATCGTCCCCTGTCTTACCAGACGGGGCAGCTCGACTCCTCACCAGGACGAGACGCCCCGAGACCGGTCGACCTGTCGACCCGGCACGACCACGGAGCACACGAGCCACTTCGCCTCAACGTGGGCCTGCCGGGATCAGAGTGCGCAGAACCGCTCGGTGCGTTCGCGGGGCCCGGTGACGATGATGAGGTCGCCCTCAGCGGGGACCGTGTCCGCAGAAGCCGCCCGCCAGTGTCCGTCGAGGGACCGGATCTTGACGACCGTGACGTCGAAGCGCCGTCGCATCCCGCTCTCGTCCAGTCGACGACCGACGATCTCCGCGGGAGCGACCGCCTTCGCGACGACGAGGTCGTGGTCGAACTCGACGTAGTCGAGCATGGAGCCGCGCACGAGGTGCGCGACCCGACGACCCATGTCGGCCTCCGGGTAGACGACGTGGTCGACGCCGAGCTGGTCGAGGATCAGTCCGTGCTGGGGGTTGATGGCCTTCGCCCAGATGGAGGGGACCTGCATCCGGCGCAACATCGAGGCGGTGAGGATGCTGGCTTGGATGTCGTTCCCGATGCCGATGACGACTCGGTCGAAGTCTCCGATGCCGAGTTGGTCGAGGACCTCCTGCCGGGTCGAGTCGGCTCGGAGGACGTGGGTCAGGACACCGTTGAAGGACTGGACGATGTCCTCGTCGGTGTCGACGCCGAGCACCTCTGCCCCGGTGCGGGCCAGCTCGGTCGCGAGCGATCCGCCGAAGCGGCCGAGGCCGATGACCACGACGGAGCGGGCGTCCGGCTTCGGCCGGCGGTGGGAGAACGGGTTGCTAACCAATGATGGGACGCTCCTTCGGCAGTTCGTAGAACCGTGTCGTTCGTGTGAGGGCGAGGGCCGACCCGAGTGCGACCGGCCCGAGTCGACCGACGAACATCAGCAGGACGAGGACGACCTGGGCGGCCGGCGGCAAGGAGGCGGTGATGCCGGTCGACAGCCCGACCGTCGCGAACGCGGAGATCACCTCGAAGAGGACCCGGTCGAAGTCGAGTCCCGAGATCACCATGATCGTCAGGGTGGAGGCGATCACCAGCGCGACGGCGAGCAGCGCCACCGTCAGCGCTTCGCGGTGGGCCGAGCGGGGCAGGCGCTTGCCGAACATGTTGACGGCCGAGTCGCCCCGCAGCTCTGCGACCACGATGAAGAACAACACCGCGAAGGTCGTGATCTTCAGCCCGCCGGCCGTGCCGGCAGGCCCGCCGCCGATGAACATCAGGATGTCGGTCACGAGCCACGACGCCGGTTGCATCGCTGCGATGTCGAGGTTGTTGAATCCGGCGGTCCGCGGCATGACGGCCGCGGTGAACCCCGACAACAGACGGTCGGCCGGAGCCATGGGCCCGAGGGTGTCGGGGTTGGTCCATTCGAGAGCCGTGAGCACGACCGTGCCCACGACGAGCAACAGGGCGGAGCCGACGATCACCGTGACCGTGTTGAGGGTCCACCGGCGGGGCACCGTGATCCGCTGACGCAGCTCCATGATGACGGGGAACCCGAGCCCGCCGAGGATCACACCGGCGCAGATCGGCAGACAGATCCACGGGTCGGTCGCGAACGAGATCAAGCTGTCGCTGAAGAGCGCGAAACCGGCGTTGTTGAACGACGAGATCGCGTGGAAGACGCCCAACCAGACTGCTCGGGGGAGGTCCACTCCGTAGCCGACGAACCACCGGAGCGTGAGGACGAGGGCGATCAGCGCCTCACAGGTGAGGGTGATGAGCGCCACGCCCCGGAGGACTCGGCGCACGTCGCCGATGCCGACGCTGTGCGACTCGCTGACCGCGGTCAGACGCGTGCGGAGACCGAGTCTGCGCGCCACGAGCAGCCCGAGCAGGGTCGCCAGGGACATCACTCCGAAACCGCCGATCTGGATCAGCAGGAGGATCACGACGTGTCCGAAGGGCGACCAGAAAGTAGGAGTGTCGACGACGACGTGGCCCGTGACGCAGAGGGCACTCGTCGCCGTGAAGAGCGCCTCGACGAACGAGGCCCGGTTTCCGGGGGTGGTCGCGGCCGGCGAGCTCAACAGCGCCGTGCCCACAGCGATGCCCGCGACGAACGCGCCCGCGATCGTCCGACCAGGACGACCTGATGCGAGCAGGGACACCCTCGTCCTCATCGTTCCCCCGGTGTCCGCCCTCGTGCACGGTCGTGCACGGCGAGGAGTCTACGCACCCGCCAGGGCCGCACAGCCTCGGAACGAGGGCGCCCCGTGCCCCTCGTCAGGAAGACTCGACGCATGCCCCTGCACCGTGACTACCGCCTCCTCGACGGACCGCCGCCCGTGGCCGACTACCTCCGGCTGCGACTCGAGAGCGGCCTGTCGCCCGAGAACGGGGCCCCGGGTTCCGGAGCCCTGACCGGCTCCTGGACTTTCCGGCACGTCGTCGACACCGCCGGGGGCCTACGTGACCCTCACGGCTGACCCGCCGGGCAGACGCCACTACGAGCGACGCGGCTTCGTCGACGTCGCCCCCGGACGAACCGGGATGCACCTCGTCATGCCCGCTCCGGGCGCCTGACGGACGATCCCTCGTGGCGGCATCGGTTCCCGGCGCCACGTCGCCATCGAGCACTGAGCGCTCGATGCGGTCGCGCAAGCGCTCTTCGTCACGCCGCTGGAGGTCGGTGACGAAGGTGCGGACGTCGAGGGCGGCGGAGGTGTCGACCATGACGGCACTGCTCGTCAGGCAAGCGTCCGTGAATGCGACGAGGGCCTCACCAGATGGTGGGGCCCGATGCGCCGACCCCACGGCCGCGAACGCGAGAGCAGTGACCGCCGTCAGCCCTGACGGGCCTTCCAGCGCGGGTCTTTCTTGTTGATGACGAAGACCCGGCCACGACGGCGCACGACCTGCGATCCGGGGATGGCCTTCAGTGCCTTGAGCGAATTGCGGACCTTCATGACGCCTCCGATTGTTAGTGAGAACAGTTATCAACTAGCGTAGTGGCATGACCACCGGACCCGCTTCCTCACCCACCTCGCGACACCGGGGCATCGTCCTCGTCGGCGGGCAGGACGCCGCCGAGATCGAACGGACCGCGCAGGTGATCGCCGGCGATGCGAGTCATCTCGTCACCGTCGGCCCCGACGTGCAGGAGGGCGCTGACGATGTCCATCGGCTCGCCCTCGACCTGGCGAGATCCGGTGACCGCGTCGACGTCGTCGCCGCCCTCGTCCCGGGCACCCCGTTGCGGGCGTCGGCGCTGTTGCTCGGCGCGCTGGTGGACTCCGACCTGGGCAGGCCGAGCGGAGAGTGCCTGCTCCAGCACGTGGTGGCCGGGGTCAGCGCGGTCGATCTCGCCGATCTGGCACTGCGCGGTGTGGACGACAGGTTCTTCGCCGCCGAGCACGTCATCGACCTCGTCGAGCACGCCACCGTCGTCATGCTCACGGACACCGCAGCCGTGCCCCCGCAGGACCTCCAGATCCTCGAACGACTGCTCGCCCGGCTCGCACCCGAGACCGCAGTCCTCAGAGCTGAGGACCTTGCCCGTGACTCCCTGTCGGCACGAGGAGGCGCAGCGCAGCTCGGCGGCGCGGCCGGCTGGATGCAGGCACTCTCGGAGCACACCCCCGACCACCACGATGACGGGACGATCACCACCTTCGTCTACCGGGACGAGCGCCCCTTCCATCCGGAGCGTCTCGCGGCAGTCGTGGAGCGCACCTTCGCCCCGGGGGCCGTCGGCACGGTGCTCCGGTCACGCGGCTTCACGCAGTTCGCCACCCGTAGCGACCGGGCCGGCTCCTGGTCGAGCGTCGGACAGATGCTGAGCCTGGACCCCACGTCACTCCCGTCGTGGCACCCCGACTCACCTCACGGGCAACAGATCGCCTTCTTCGGCCTCGACCTCGACGTCGCGGCCGTCCGCCGAGACCTCGACACGTGCCTCCTCACCAACGACGAGCTGCTCAGCGACCCCGCCTCGTGGCGTGACCTGGTCGACCCCTTCCCCGTCTGGGACGGCCACCGACACACCCACTAGCGCCGCCCGTGAGCCGATGCTCTGCCGGGCGGACGCGGGTTGCTAGCTAACGGCGCGGTCGCTGAACTCGGTCATGCCAAGGAAAGCCTCGGAGTAGGCGGTCGAGTGGACGGAGGTGGACCGGTTCAGGCCGGTGCTCGGCTTGGGGAGCGTCACCACGATGATCCACATCGTTCACGGAGTCGGCGGGCTTGAGCGCTCTCGCGTCAGCCTCGGCGAACCATCCGCGTTCTTCGAAAATGACGACCTCCGTCGGTTCCGAGAAGCATCCCAGCGGGACAGGTCTTGGTCAACGCTTTGTGATCGCATCAGCTTCGGCTTGGTCCTCGCCGTGGCCGCTACCGCGGTGGGTCTCTTGCTGGGGCGCAAGGTCTTCGGCCAGCGCCTCGAGCTTGCGCTACGCCCGACAACGGAGACGAAGTGGCGGCACGGGTGGGTTGAAGCCTCGCCGGGTCACCTGCGCTTCCATCGCTACAAGTGGCAGATCCGCTTCGTTTCGAGCGACCCTGTCGACTTCGCCGTCCAAGCAGTCGGACTCGATTCCGGGAAGCGTCCGTCCAAGAAGCAGTTGTGGTCCGTCAACCCGTCCCTCCACGTGATCGACATCGACACAGACCAAGGCCCTTTGCGGCTCGGCCTGCAATCCCACCAGGTAGACACCATTCGAACGCAGCTGCAGCCGGCCGGCCCGCCGAGTTGAAGAGCACCAGCTCAGTGCCCTGAACACGTCAACGATCGTCTGTCACGGTCACCGCTAGACAATCCCCTATCGGGTACCTGCATATGCGGCAGAACTGCTGGAGTTCTTCTTCAGCAGTAGGCGGTGTATCGTGCACATCACTGAGGTAAAAGGCGTCGCGCTCTGCGACGCACCCGCACGCGGCATCGAACGAGTCGCCACTTCTTCCCCGAAGGAGTGCGTCCCCGTGTCCCCCAGTACCTCTCTCCGCCGCGGTCGACTGCGTGCCGGCGACGCGCCTCTGCGGCTGTCCGACGCGTGGATCGCCCTGGCCGGGTTGTCCGCGGTCTTCCTGTTCGAGATGCTCGACACCTCGGTCCTCAACGTCGCGCTGCCGACGATCGGCCGCGAGCTGGGCTCGTCGACGACGGGCCTGCAGTGGGTGTCGGGCGCCTACGCGGTCGCCTTCGGCGGACTCATGTTGCTCTTCGGCGCCGTCGCCGACCGGGTGGGGCGCCGCCGCGTCATGCTCGCGGGCCTAGCGCTGCTGGCCGTGGCGAGCCTCGCCACGGTGGCGGTCATGACGACGGAGCAGCTCATCGCCGTCCGTGTGCTGACGGGCGTCGCCGCAGCGATGACCACCCCCGGGTCGATGGCGCTGGCGTTCCGGCTGTTCGACGACGAGGGCCTCCGCGTCCGGGCCCTCACGGTGATCTCGACGGCGGGACTCGTCGGCCTCGCCGTCGGCCCGACCGTCGGCGGGTTCGTGCTCGCCGTCGCCCCGTGGCAGGTGCTGCTGCTGGCCGACGTGCCGATCGCCGTGCTCGCGTTCGTCGGCATCCGCGTCGGCGTCGCTCGCGACGACGCCGCAGGGCTGCGGCCAGACCCCGTCGACGTGGGCGGCGCGCTGCTCGGGACCGCGACCGTGGCGGGTCTGCTCGTGACGCCGACCGTCCTCGTCGGGCCGGCCACCGCCTCCTCGTGGGGGTGGGCCGCCGTCGCCCTCACCGTCGCGTGCGGCGCCGGGTTCGTCGTGCGCCTGCGGACGGCGCGGCACCCGGTGGTCGACCTGCACCTGCTCGCCCGCCCCCTGGTGTCGAGCGGCCTGGCGTTCAAGGCCGCGTCGGGCCTCGCCGTCGCCGGGCTGTCGTACCTCGTGACGCTGCAGCTGCAGTTCGCCTGGGGTTGGCCGCCCGCCCTCGCCGCCGTCGGCACACTGCCGCAGGTCGTCGTGCTCCTGGCCGGGGGCCGCCTCGTGGGGCCGTTCGTACAGCGGGTCGGCCTCGGCCGGGCCGCGTGGGTCAGCGCGGCCTCCGTCGTGTCGGGCCTCGCCGTCTTCGGCGCCCTGAGCCGTCACGGGTACGTCTGGGTGCTCGTCGCCCTCGTGCTCGTCGCCACCGGCATGCGCGTCGTCGGGGTCGTCGCCGGAGCCTCCGTGCTCACGGGCCTCCCCACCGACCGCACCTCGGTCGGTGCGGCCCTCGTCGACACCTCGAGCGAGCTCGCGGGAGGAGCCGCGGTCGCCGCCGCGGGCACGATCGTCGCCGCGTTCGTCACCGGCAGCATCACGACCACCCCGTGGACGGCCCCGCGGCTCGCGGCCTTCGAGAACGCCCTCTCCGTCGCCGGGCTCGGCCTGGCCGCCGTCGCCGCCGTGCTCGTCGTGGTCGGGACGCTCCGGGCACGAGCCGCCGACCCGACCCCCGACGCCACGACCGCACCCGCCCCCTCGACCACCCTCACCCCCACCACCCAGGAGCCCTCCCGTGCCTGACACCACCGTCCTGCCCCGCCCCCCGTTCGACCCCGAGTTCGTGCCCTTCCTGGAGGCGATGGACGCCCGCGGCCGCTTCCGCCTCGAGACCGCGATGCTGCCGCAGATGCGCCAGCTGGACACGACGGAGGCGCAGCTCGACGAAGGACTGCGCGCCCGCGGCCTCGAGAGGCGCAGCATCACCGTCCCCGGGCACCTCGGCGACCCGATCGCCCTCGCGGTCGTCCAGCGCATCGGCCGCACCGGGACGGCGGCCTGCGCCTACGCGATCCACGGCGGCGGCATGATGTTCGGCCACCACCTCGGCAACCTCGACTCGTACGACGACTGGCTGCTCGTGCACGACGTCGTCCTGGTCAGCCCCGACTACCGTCTCGCCCCGGAGCACCCCGACCCGTACCCGGTCGAGGACTGCTACGCCGGCCTCGTCTGGGTCGCCGAGCACGCCGACGAGCTCGGCGTCGCCCCCGTGCGGATCGTCCTGGTCGGCCAGAGCGCCGGCGCCGGACTCGCCGCGGGCACGGCGCTCCTCGCCCGCGACCGACAGGGGCCGGCCGTCGTCGGGCAGGTGCTCGTCAGCCCCATGCTCGACGACCGTGACACCACCCTCTCCGCCCGTCAGTACGACGGCGTGGGCGTCGCCGACCGAGAGATGACCCGGTTCGGCTGGGACGCCTACCTCGGCGACCGTCGCGGCGGTGACGACGTGTCGATCTACGCCGCTCCCGGGCGCGCGACGGACCTCGCGGGCCTTCCGCCGGCGTACGTCGACTGCGGCAGCGCCGAGGTGTTCCGCGACGAGACCGTCACCTACGCCAGCGCGCTCTGGGCGGCCGGCGTGCAGGCAGAGCTGCACGTGTGGCCGGGGGCCTTCCACGGGTCGACGAGCATGGTGCCGGGGGCGACGCTGTCGCGCCGGGCCGTCACCGCCCTGCGGGACTGGACCGGGCGCCTCCTCGACTCCACACCCTGACGGCATCCCGGAGCGGGCAGGTGAATCGCCCGCTCCGGGCCCGCCCCTGGAAGAGTCGACTCAGGGCCCCCGACTACGAGACCGGTGGACCATCCCCTATCGGGCGGTCGGCTCGGAGATGATCCGGTCGAGCCATTCCCCGAGGAGGCGTCGCTCGGGGTCGCTTAGCTGGTTGAGCTCGGGAGCGACGGCGCGGAACGCGACGGCTGCAGCCAAATGACCTGACCGGGCCGCCACGGGCGCATCCGTCAGGATCTGCGCCAGGACGCCCTCCAACACGGCATCCGCCAGTCCGAGATCACGCTCGGCGGGAGGCGTGGCAAGGATCGTCGTGATGACGCCCGCTCCCGCCGATTGGATGAGTCCCACCGCCCGCGCCTCCGGCACCGCGAGGCGCCCGGCGGCGGCGACCCGGCGGACACGAGCAGTAAGGACGTCCTTGCCCAGGCGAGCAGCAGGCGAGCCCGCGACACGACGCGAGTCGCTGAGGAGGGCGAAGAGAGCCGGGTTCTCGAGACCGAACTCCACCTGACGACGCCACCCGTCGCAGAGCTCCTCGACTGGATCGACATCCGCCGCGGCAGCGGCGGCCACGGTCGAGGCTTTGTCCGCGACAAAGGACGCCATGACGTGCTCAGCAACGGCCTCGAGCAGGCCGTCCTTGTCACCGAAGAGCCGGTAGATCGCGGGGGCCTGGACGCCAGCGGCCTGCGCGACGCCTCGCGTTGTGACAGCGCTCGGGCCCTGCTCACGGAGGAACCGGGCAGCGACCTCGACGATGCGCATCCGGGTGTCAGCAGGAACGGTTTCGTCAGTCACGAAATCAACGATACCGCCCACTTGCTATCAGCGCGATTCCGGCGATACTCTTGCGGCGTTCCGCTGATATCCGGTCGCGGTTCGACGAGAGGCTCACCCCCATGATCATCATCACCGGCGCCACGGGCGCCCTGAACGGCTCCACCGTCGAGCACCTCCTGAAGACCCTTCCCGCATCCGAGATCGCCATCGTCGCCCGCGACGCCGCCAAGGCCGTCCACGTCGCAGACCGCGGAGTCGAGGTGCGGACGGGCGACTACGCCGACCCTGCGTCCTTGCCCGCCGCCTTCGCCGGAGCAGACCAGCTTCTCCTCGTCTCGGCGAGCGACCCGCACGCCGACGCCGTCGCGCTGCACCGCAACGCCGTCGAAGCAGCAGTGGTCGCCGGTGTCGGCCGGGTCCTCTACACGAGCCACCAGGGGGCGGCACTCGACACCCCCTTCGGACCGGGCCGCGACCACGCGGCCACCGAACGGCTGCTCGCCGAGTCGGGACTGGTCTGGACGTCGCTGCGCAACGGCTTCTACGCGCACAGCCTGACCTGGTTCCTCGGCGACTGGCGCGAGACGGGCGTCATCACGGTCCCTGCCGACGGGCCTGTGTCGTGGACGGCCCGGGAAGACGCGGCCGAAGCCGCCGCGCGCATCCTGCTCTCGGACGGCGCCTACAACGGGCCGACGACCCTGACCGCGCCCGCGGCTCCCACGTTCGCGGACGTCGCAGCGATCGCTGCCGATGTCGCCGGGCGACCGGTCGAGACCGTGGTGCTCGGGGACGACGACTGGGTCGCGCACCAGGTGTCGTCGGGGCAGCCGGAGTTCATGGCACGCTTCATGCTCGACATGTACCGCGCCGCCGCCGGCGGGTTCTTCGCCGGCACCGACCCTTTGTTGGGCAAGGTCCTCGATCGCGAGCCCGCGTCCGTCCGCGACCTGCTTACTGCGCAGCTCGCGACGACCGGCCACTAAACGACATCTCGTCCCACAGGCCGATCCCCTATCGGGCGCGATTACCGGGCCAGCGACGAGACGCCTCAACCTTTTTGGCGCGACGCGCGGCGACATGGCTGGCAGCCAGGCCAGCGCCGACTAGGAGCAGCGCGATCAAGGACGTCACTCCGGAGCCTGGTCCTCCCTCGTTCACGGCGAGACCGATGAGGCTCACCCCGATCGACAGTGCCGCGAGGGGAGTCAGGGCCCAGGTGGCGGCGCGACGTGACGCCTCGTTGTCGACGGTCTGCAACCTGAACAGGCGCAGCGCCTCAACAGAACTCGTTCGGGCGTGCGGCGCCAACATCGCGAGCACCGCGGCCGCAACAGCGGCGAATGCAATGACAGTCCAAACGGTCATGAAATCTACCTCCGACATCCCACGCTAGTCACGAGCTCGAAGGCTGTCGCGGCAGGCTCGCGCGCACCCCGCACCTACCGGCCCTCGAGAGTCGGGGCCTGGGTCGTCGTGCGTTCTGCCGGGCACCGAGACCGTGGCCGAGTCATACGCCGAGGCGGTGCCTCACCAGTAGCTGCCGACAACGTGAACGGTCAGCCCGTTGAGTGTGGCTTTGGCATAGACGAACCGGGCGTCGGAGAAGGAACCCAGGATGGGGCCCATGTTTGCGCCCTCGATCTCTGCCGTGAGCTCTGTTGCGGTCATTCCTGGGGGCGGAGCTACGTAGAACGTCGACCAGCAGCGCTCGGCACGGCAGTGCTTCTCCGTGTCGACTACGACGGAGCCAGCAGGGAAACGCATGGCCGCGGCTGCGGGAACGTCACCGCTGGTCTTGCTGAATTCGAAGAGGAAGCAGAGACCCCAGAAGACCAGGAGGGCAACGACACCGACCCCGATGGTGACGCGCTTAACCACCGGAACAACCCCCGGCCCCGCCGGAGACGCCTTGGCACGGATCATTCTGGTCCGCCCTCCGCGCTGTTCTGCAGCCAGCCTCGACCAGTCGCCTCATCAGCACCCTCGGGCGATCGCTGACTCAGTAAGTGGTCGAGTCCGCTGACCTCATGTGGCCGTTGTTGCCGCCCTCGACGTCAGTGTGGATCAGGACGACCTCCCGGACTAGAGGTGATCGAAAGAACTTGCCAGATGCGCAGGACGTTGCGGTGTCTCGTTGTCTGTCGGGCCCTAGGAGCAAGGCCACGCGGCTACATTGCGGGGGCAGCCAAGACCTCGCTGCCGATGGCGGGGTTCCTGACCTTACTCAGGTTCCCCGTCAGGCCCTCCCCCACCGGAGACCCACACCCCGTGGAGGCCCATCCAGTTGAACCCATCGGCAGCGGCCTCTAAGTTTTTTCCCGTGCGGATGCGAAATTGTATGAAGTGGTCCTACCTCGGAGAGTCGTTTGAGGTGTGCGACTTCACGGCGTTTTTCCGGGTCCACCGACACGGGACAGCCACCTTGACGGCCGCCGTCCACGACGTCCACCCGTCCGACCATTGGACGACCGTCGTCAAAGACGGCAGCGAGGTATTCACCTTCGCAGCCCGCAGCGGATCACCGATCAGGGTCGTCGCCCCCGCCGCAGTAGGAGCGATCTTCCGCAGATGGTTAGACGGCCTGACCGCTATCGAGGCGTGATTCGGACACTCTGAGCAGGCGCGTCACGGTTGGGGGCGTCACACCGAACCGTGTCGCCAAGGCACCAACGGAAGTTCCCTCAGCCGCCCGGCGCCGCAGTTCCGTGATGTCATCGTCGGTCAGCTTCTGTAAAGAACGATGGGTGATTGGGCCTCCCGCATCGACACGAGCGCGCCCCACGACGAGGCTCGAGACCGTGCTCTGGCTGACGCCAAGCTGCGCAGCCAGCTCCACTTGAGTCGTTCCGTTCCTGTATCTCTGCCGAAGAGCCACCACTTGGGAATCACTCAGGCGCACAGGCATGGACCCATTCTCGCCTCTGACGCATTGCTTCCTGCCCGTCCGACGATCGGCATCTGACGCTGTGTCTACCTGCTCGCCACCTCGTCAGTCGCGGCACGGGAGAGGGGATAGGCGCGGTCGAGGCGCGGGCTGAGGACGACGAGGAACAGGAACATCGACAGCAGCCAGCCAGCCAGCGACCCAATACGCGGGAATCAAGAAGATGGCGACGTTCGGCACGACGTCGGTGGTGACTGCGACGACGACGGCGATCGTGAAGAGCACGCCCACCCCGTAGTTCAGGGCTCGGCAGCCTTCCTCGACACGGCCCCGGCGTTCCTGCTGGCGAGTCGTCCGTTCGTCGAGGGCGGTGACCGAGCAGCCGTAGTCGTCCTCGGCGACGGTGACGAAGAGCTCGCGGACCGGGACACCGAATGCCTCCGCCACTCGCGCCAGCGTGTCAAGGCTTCCGTCGTTGCCCGCCTCGAGCCTCTGGACGGTGCGGACGGTCACGCCGCTCTCGTCGGCGAGGCGTTCCTGGATCCAACCCATCTGGGTCCGGAGATCGACGATCCGTGTCTCGTTCATGAACCTCACACTAAGAACGACCAGTCCCGAGGTCCACGACACCGACGCGACAGGCACCCGACACGTCCACGACATAGCTTTTATCTCGCTCACGACGGGGGCCCGAACACGCTGCAGCTCACTTCCGGCCGGCTGCGCAGGGTCATGCAGCGACCCCCAGGCCTGCGGGGGGCGGTTCCACCGCCCTCAGTAGGAGATGTCAGGGAGCACCAGGCCACCGGTCACAGCGGCGTACCCGAGCCCCGTGAACCCAAGGACCAGAAGCGCCCGACCGGCGACGGCGACGCCCTTCCGGAGGCGCGGGGGCGCCCCGCCCCCAGCAGCCCGCTCAGCAGGCGCGCGCCTCACCCGCCCGACGAGGACGACCACCGCAGGCAGCACCCCGGCCACGGTGACGGCCGTGAGAACCTGCGCCGTCCGCAGCACGACCGCGGACGGCGGCCCCGCGTCACTCAGCAGGGCGGACGCGACCGTGGCCCAGAGCACGCCGGCGACCACGAGGGCCAGCAGGGCGACGGCGACCCCGACTCGACCGATGGTCTCTGCACGCGACTCGACGGACCCCTTCAAGCGCCTCCCGGACCAGATCCGGCGGACGGCCCTGACGATGGTGCCCACCAGGGCGAGCACCAGCACGGCCAGGGACGCGACGAGGACGAGGGGCAGTACCTGCCGCGGCGCCGGCATCGGCTGAAGCGTGAAGGCGGGGTTGAGCCCGACGGCCTGGACGGCGCCGTCGACCTGGTCGACGGCGACCCTGCGGTCGCCGTCGATCTCCTGCCAGACCCACGGCTCGACCTCCACCAGCTCCACCGGAGCCCCCGACGTGTCCGTGACGGCGGAGATCAGGACGGAGTCGCCGGGGCCTCGGGAGATGTCGACCGCCGACAGGGCGTAGAAGAGCCGGACGAAGGTCGACTCCGCACGTCTCGAGACCTGGTAGCTGCCCACCAGGGCGTCCGCGTGCTCACCGGCAGTCTCCGTGGCGGTCACGGCCGCCTCCCCTGCGGCGTCGGAGGGGAACCACCGGTCGGCGAAGCCGTCCACCAGGGCTTCGCGCACGGCCGTCGTGGCGTCGCCCCGAGCGCCCGTGCTGTTGAGGGAGACGTAGATGCCTGCGTCGTCGTCGGGCCAGAGGTCCATCTGGGCGTGGAAGGCCGTGAGGTCGCCGCCGTGGCCGAGGACGCGGTGTCCGTTGCGGTCCTCCTCGAAGAGGCCGAGCGTCATCCGAGGCCCGGCAGCGAGCCCGCCGAGGTCGTAACCATCGAGGGCAGGTGCGTGCATCTCCGAGAGGGTCTCCGGCCCGAGCATGCCGTCGGCGTGTCCGAGCTGGGCGAGCATGAACGCGCTCATGTCCGATGCCGTGGCTGAGACCGCGCCGGCGGGCGCCGGAGAGACGATCTCGAAGGGCACCGCCGCTGCCCCAGCGGCGTCCCAGCCCCCGGAGACCACGGCGGCATCGCCGGAGGAAAGGGGCTGGTCGAGCGTCGCGGTCGTCATGCCGGCCGGGTCAAAGACCCGCTCCTGCACGAGATCGGCCCACGGGCGTCCGGTGGCTTGCTCGGCGACGTACGCCGCGACTCCGTTGGACCAGTTCGAGTACGCGGGGGTCGTGCCGGGCTCGTAGATCTGCTCGGGCGGATCGACGGCCACGGCGTCCCGCAACGTCGTTGGCCCCTCCCCCGGCCCTGCGATGACCCCGGTCAACTTGTCCTCGAAGCCCGCGGTGTGGCTCAGCAAGTGACGGAGGGTCACGGGACGATCGAAGGCCCTGGGCAGTGTGACGTCGATCCTGTCCTGGACGGGGTCGTCGAGATCGAGCACGCCCTCCTCGACGAGCGACATGACGACGGTCGCGGTAACGACCTTCGAGATCGACCCGATCCGGAAGAGTGTTCTGTCGGGGTCGACGGGACGTCGGTCCGCCCGCTCGTCACCGAGGTCGGACCAGCCCCAGCCTCGTTCGGTGACGATTTCGCCGTCGGCGACGATCGAGACGGTTGCGCCGACGATGCCCTCCCTCTCCAGGGCGGCCGGGACGAACCCGTCGAGCCAGGCATCCGCCTCGGCGGTCGTCAGTTCAGAGGCGCCTCCCCCGAGGCCCGGGACGACGGAGGCGCGAGGCGCGGTGGCACAGGAGGCCATGAGCAGGCAGGCCAGCAGCGTCGAGACCACGCCTCCTGCGGTCCTGAGGCGGGCGTGCGTCACGGGCGTCCTCCTGGGGGCGCGAGCGAGGGCGGACCGAGCGTCACACCTTGACGACCATATCGGTCCACGACGAAGCCTCAGACGCATCAAGGTCACCCATTAGACGTCTCGGACGACGCGCATAGTGAGCAACGCGCTCATGCGTCACGTGGTCGTGGCGAAGCGCTTCCGGTAGCTCGACGGTGTGCTGCCGAAAGCTTCAGCGAAGTTCTGCCGCAGCGTCACCGCGTTGCCGAAGCCGCAGTGCGCGGCGACCTGCTCGACCGGGAGTTCCGTGCTCTCGAGGAGGAGCCGGGCCTCGTCGAGCCGGCGACTCCTGACCCAGGCGGCAGGTGTGGATCCGGTCGCCGCACGGAAGGCACGGACGAAGGTCCGTCGGCTGAGATGAGCAGCTGCCGCGAGCCGGTCCACGCTCAGGTCTTCGGCCAAGTGCTCCAGCGCCCATGCTGTCGCCACCCCGACCGGGTCGTCCCCTTCGTTCTGGGGTACCGGGCGTTCGATGAACTGGGCCTGACCTCCCTCTCTGTGCGGGGCGACGACGAGGCTCCGGGCGACCTTGTTGGCCGCCTCCGCGCCCAGGTGGGTCCTGACGACGTGTAGGCACGCGTCGATACCCGATGCGGTGCCCGCCGACGTGATGACGTCGCCGTGGTCGAGATAGAGCACGTCGGCCTCGACGTCCACTGCGGGGTGCTTCCGAGCGAGGTCGTCGACGGCGTGCCAGTGGGTGATGGCGCTCCGCCCGTCGAGGAGACCGAGGTCGGCGACGGCGATGGCTCCGAGGCAGAGCCCGGCGATCGTCGCGCCCCCGCCGTGAGCGGCCAGGAGTGCCTTCCGGAGCGCCGGCCCGGGCTCCCGCCCGTCGGGGATCCAAGAGGGAACGACAACAAGATCAACGTCCTCGACGGCCGTCAGCCCTTGGGCCCCGCCGATGACGTACCCCTCGGCGGTGCGGACGGATCCCGCACGGTCAGCGAAGAGCATCGTTTGCCAGTCGGCCAGCCCCTGGCGGGTGACTTCGTCGAACACCATCTGCGGGACCGCGAGATGGAACATCGTCACACCGTCGAACGCATAGATCGCGATCTTCACGTCGCCTCCTCGTATTGGCCCGTACTCATCGTAAAGCGGCCTACGTGCCAATGGTGCTTTCTCTGCGCTCGGCCCAGACTCGTGATGTCCATCTCGGCTCAACCGTCAGGAGCACACCATGACCACGCCCGCTCGCGCCCTCGTCCTCGTCGACATCCAGCAGGAGTACTTCACCGGCCCACTGGAGATCCAGTACCCCGCCCCGACGGATTCGCTCCCGCGGATCATCGCCGCCATCGATGCCGCCGAAGCGAACGGCATTCCCGTCGTCGTCGTCCAGCACACAGCAGGCGACGACGCCCCGGTGTTCAACCCCACCCTTCCCGGGTTCGCACTGCACCCCGAGATCGAGCAGCGCCGCACCCCTGCCTGGAAGGCCATCACGAAGCAGTACGGCTCCGTCTTCGCCGGGACCGACCTCGTCGACTGGCTTCAGGAGAACGGCGTCGACACTGTCACCCTCGTCGGCTACATGACCAACAACTGCATCATCGCCTCCGCTGCCCAGGCAGAGACCATCGGCATCGCCGCGGAGGTCCTCTCTGACGCGACCGGAGCCATCAGCATCAGCAACGACGCCGGCCACGTCGACGCGGAGACCGTCCACACGACCCTCATGGCCTTGATGAACTCGAATTTCGCCGCCGTCGAGTCGACGGATGCCTGGATCACCGCACTGGCCGAGGGAGAAACGCTCCCGAAGGACAACCTGCCCTCCTCCGCGATGTCCGGCGCCAAGCGCTTCGCGCGATAACCCGATAGGCGCTGCTCGACCTGGCCGCGTGCCCCGACCGGGCTAAGCAGTGTTTGACCGAATGCGTGTTCCGAACGACGGCCTAGCTTGACAGACTCGTCCGCGAACCGATCCCCTATCGGGCACGACAAAGCCAATTCGAGAGGATCTGCCTCAAGACGAGCCGATGCACGCGTCAACCGTCGTAGGCGACGTGGTGCAGCTCCGCGTCCTTCCGCTCGTCGTAGAGCTTCACGTAGGCCTGGGCGATGACGTCGGGCTCCGCGTCGGGGTGGCCGGCTCCGATGAGGGCGGTGATCCCGACGTGGGCGACGTAGACGCCCCTCTCGGCGAGTGCGTTGTGGAGGTTGAGAGTCCAGTTCCGAAGACCCGCGGCGGCGATGTTGACATTGCCGAGGAAGGGCATCGGGCTGATCGACCCGCCCCCGGTGGTGACGAGAACCGCTCCGTTCCCGGCGGCGATCATGTCGGGCAGCACCGCTCCGACGGCCGTGAGCGCTCCGCCGAGGTAGAAGTCGATCTGCGGCTGGAGATTCTCCATCGTGACGTCGAGGACGTCGACGGCAGCCAAGGTCGGGTCGGCGGGTGAGAACTCGAGGACGTCGATCGGGCCGAGGATGCCCTTGATCTCGGCGAGGGCGCTCGTGATCGTCTCGGGGCGGCTGACGTCGGCGGTGAATCCCCGAGCACGGACGCCTTCCCCCTCGAGGGTCTTCGCGAGGGTGTCGAGCTTGGCCTGGTCGCGGGCGACGAGGGCGACGTCGAAACCTCGCCGGCCGAAGGAACGGGCGATCTCGAGACCGAGGCCAGGGCCCACTCCGATGATGGCGATGAGAGGCATGGTGCTTCCTTCCGCGGCCCGTCGTTCGTCAGGGCGTCGTGCCGGTGGGCTAAGTTGAGGTCGTCCTCAACCCGGGTGCAGCCTATGTTGAGACGACCCTCAATATCCAGTGGAGTTGCTGTGAAGAAGACCCCGGGCCTTCGCCGTGACGCGCAGGCGAACCTCGACAAGCTGCACACGGCGGCCCTCGCGGTGTTCTCGCGCCGCGGCCTGTCCGCGCCTTTGGAGGACATCGCCCGTGAGGCCGGTGTGAGCATCGGGACGCTCTACAACCGGGTGGGATCGAGGGAGGCACTGATCGACGCTGTCGTGCCTGCCGTCGTGGGCGAGAAGCTGAAGACCCTCACCGAGAGGACTCTGAGCCAGCAGTCCCCGCGCGGCCAGCTGGAGACGTTTATCTCGGAGATGATCGAGCTGCAGCTCAGCGATCCCGTCATGAACGACGCCATGCTCCGGCGATACCCGGACGCCACAGCCCTCATCACCGCCTGCGAGCGATCCACAGCGCTCGGGAAGAAGCTCGTCGAAAACGCCCACACCGCGGGCTCACTGTCAGAAGACTTCACCCCCGACGACCTCATGGCCGTGCTCTGGATGGCCGGGACGGCGAGCCGCGATCCTGCAGCGCCCGTCGCCTGGCGGCGCGTCGTCGATCGTGGTCTTGCTGCAGCCTGGACCGCCTAGCTCGAGTCAGCAAGGCCCGGTGTCGCACTGGCCGATCCCCTACCGGCACATGAGCGTTTCGACTGAGGCTCGGAGGCTGACGTGCTGCACGCATTGGGGTCACCTGATGTAGATGCGAACGCCCGGCGCCTTGGTGGTGATCCCATCGACCTCTGACCTACCGTCGAGTGCGATCACGGTCCCTTCTTCGAAGAAGAGCAGGGTCACTCGATGATGGGCACCTGGCATGTCCCGCGTCCAGGACTCTCGGCCACCAACATCACGCCCGGGCTCAAAACCCGAGTCCGTTAGTTGCTTCGCAAGGAGCGCTCGTACCTCGGGCCCTTCGACGACGTACTCGAGGCTGGCCGGGGTCGTGCCACCTCCGAGGCCGTTGATTGCCGTCACGTCGCCAACCTCGTCGAGATTGAGCTCTTCACCAATCGCGATCTGGTCCTCGTAGACGTCCTCGAAACTTCCGGTGCAGCCAGTGGCACCGACGACGATTGCGGAAGCAAGGACGAGTGCCAGAAGAGTTCGATTCATTGGGTCTCCCGTCGTGGCCATGCTTGCTGGTCAGGCAAAGACTAGGAGCAGTCGAGCCTCTCGGCCTTGCCGAATTCACCGTTAACGACTACGGCGGCAAGGTCAACCGGCAGCACCTCGACTCCATCGACGACGCCCGCCAGCGCGCTGAAGAAGGAGGCCAAGACGAAAGCAGAGCGCTCTCGCGAGCCGTAGAAGAGTTCGCTCAGCGATCGGCTATCGGGACGCCCCGAGATCTATGGCCACGTCCGCCCTCTATCTAGTCCGAGACCTGCGATCGGCTCTCTTCGAACTGCAAATAAGCGATCTCCTTCAAATGAAGAGAGAGCTTCAGCAAGAGCGCTGCGACCGCGGCTCCCAAGGCCGATCCGATGAACATCCACCACAAGCCGAGGATCAGACCGGCCACAGTCACCAGGCCAGTCAGGATGACGACCGCACTGAAACAGATGTAGGCGATCTCGCGGGGCAACATCCCCCAAACCTTGATGTCCTCAAGCACGTTCATCTTTTCTCCTCGTTTGCATCCCTCAAGGGGGTCGCCTCACTGTAGATGCGGCAAAGGCTCTGAGCCCGGCAGACGATCCCCTACCGGGCACCGTGAGAGCGAACTGCTAATCAGTTCATGAGCCTCCTGCTGCAGACCCCTCGATGCCGTCGTAGTTGTGTCGAGGGTTCCAGAAGTGTCGAGGCAGGTGGCCGTTCTGAGCTTCCGCAGGGTGGCGGTAGCCGACCTCGTCGAGGAACTCGTCAAGATCCCCTAGTGACGTACGCCCGCCCTCCATCTCGTCTCGCACCATGGCCGGAGTCATCTCACGACTGGACCCCGTCCAGTCGTCGACGACGACGTTCGGCTCGTCGGAGGTGAGGATGCGCAGGCGCTGACCTTGTTCACGCGATAAGGACACGATTAGTTCGTCCCGCGGATCGACGAGGTGCCCTTGGACTGGCCCAGGCAGCAGCCCTTGAGTCTCGGCCAGGTCCAGGATCTGGCCGGCAGTCCGTTCGTCGAGGTACGAGAAGTCGATCTGCCACCCACGCACATCGTCAAGAGACACTTTGGTGGGGCGCTCGTGGGTGGCCTTTCCAACCCATTCGGAGCACTGCTTTACGAGCAAGGACGCCCTGTCACCGTCCGTTCGCACATGAGCGCCCGCCTCCACGGATGTGAAAACCCACGAAGCGTCTCTCGGGTAGACCACGAGGTCCTCCCCATTGGTAGCCAGAGTCACGGCCGCGGCCAGGGCCGGATCGTCGAGGCTGAGCTCGGTGACCCAGGTGTGCTCGTACACGGGAAGCTCGTCAGGAGCATCAGGGTCAGCCATCCAGGAGCGCTCAACCGCCGAGTGCCACAGGGTTGCGGGGAGGAACCGCTCGATCCAGCTGTCGCGCCCAACGGGATCGGGGCCGTTGGACCAGCTGAAGGACGACGCGAAGACGCGCTGGTCCGTCGCAGTGTCGCTGAGGGCCCGAAGGAGACTCAAGGACCTGAAGACCGTCTCCGCGTACTCGACGGCTTGCTCGGCATGAGTGTGCAACGTCGGAAGCCTGTCGAACAGCAGCGAGATCCCGCTGCCGAACATGTAGCTCTCTCGCGTTCCAGGGGCAGCAGGCGCCCACCGTGCGTCCCACTCAGCGGACACAGCAGCCAGCGTCTCAGCGGAAGGTTCATCAGCCATCCCGCAAGACTAGGGACGATGGCAGAACCGGAGTCGCAGCAGCCGCCCCCAGTTTTGGCCCTGATCGTGACCGCCAGCCGATGCCCTACCGGACACTTCACCCATCCATCTGAAACCCTGGTTGCGGACTTTGACTTCTCCACCTCATGCTGAGCTGGTGACGATCGAAGACCCGCGAGACACGGACTCGGTGCCGACCGGTGGAATCGCCGACGACTGGCTTCTCTGGATCGCCGTCACCCTGACCCTCCTACGAGAAGCCCCAACTGTCTTCAAGGTGCTCACTGGCCAATTGGCGGTGGCTGACGCCTTCAAGGAATTCTCATCGCTGCTGTATGCGGTCGCCGCCATTGTCGTAGTGCTCATCGTTTGGGGGTGGCTCAGAAGTCGGCGCCGGGCCGCCCTCAAGAACCGATACAAGAACGCTGTCCTCGCTGACGGCATCTGGAACGCCACGAGCTACGCCCACGCCCGCAACGTGCCGCATGCGTTCTCGATTCGCACCTTCACCATCGTGGCCACCAACGACCGCATCGAGGTGTGGCAAGGCTTCATCAAGAACGAGCTGGTGGCGACATGGCCGGCAAGAGACATCACGTCCCTCTCGGTAGGACGCAGCTCCGAGCGCGTTCCCGCAACGACGCTGCGCGTCACGACCGAAGCCGGTACGACATCCCTTCTTCTCCTCGAATCAAGGTGGCTTCCAGTAGCCCGCATGCGCGGCACACGAGCTGTCGCCCTCGCAACCACTATTCGAGGGCTCCTCGCTCAGAACCGCCCGCGCACCATCCTTGCCCCCTAGCCGATCCCCTACCGGACACCTTCCAAAGGCGCGCCTCCTATGCGCTTGCTCTACTGAGGGACCGAGCGGAGACTCAGCTCGTCGGCCTCTTCATCGGCAAGCTCTCCGACCAGCTCGGCGACCTTCACGATAATGTCCTCCATGGGCTCTTCATCCGTGTTGAACCCTCCTCGCGACGCGAGCATGGGGCTGACGTTGTCGAGCTCCTCGAATGTCACGCCGTGCAGGACTGGCACGAGCAGGTTCCGACGCAGCAGAGCACTCAATTCGTTGTTCGCGATGCTTCGATCGGTGCGCAGTTTGCCGAGCATGGCTGGTGTCACCAGGACAATTCCCATCCTCGAACTAACAAGACCCTTCTCGATCGCGAGTCGCATGTCCGTGCCCGGCCTCAAGCTCACCTCGCTGAACCACACTGACACGTCCTCTGCAACAAGCAAGTCATAGACCTCCTTGGCATCCGCTTGACGATCCGGCCAGGCATGGCACAGGAAAACATCCTGCGCCTGCGTCCGGACCACGGTGGCTGCGCGGACGGGCGCGAGATCACGCACCTGCTGCGGAGAGTAAGAGACAGGCGACGATTTAGGAGACCAACTGGGTCGAGCGGCCCTGCCCCCACTTCGCCCACCGCCGCTACTTGTCGACCGCCCAGTCCTGACGACAGACGTAACAGGGGGCGGCGAATAACGCGTATATGAGGGTTCAGAGTAATCGCTGTAGTAACCCCCACTGCGTCCGTGAACTGGGCAATCTGCCCCGCCACCCCTGATGTGGCCGTAAACAGGGGCTGTGCACTGAGACATCCGTCAGTTCTCCTTTAAGCCTTGCGTGTGGTCGAAGCGGCCCCGCTACGACCATCAGCGTCTGCCGTCTGTTGATGAGCGGAACTCTACTTTCTGCCGCCGACATTGCAGTGCGTCACCGCGCCTACCGACACCTCAGACCGAAGGCAACGCGTCAGTGGGCCCGGTGAACGGCCCGATAAACCGTCGATCGGGCGACGCCGAATAGTTCGGCAATCTCGCTCGTCGTGTGCTCACCGGTCCGGTGCAGCTGCACGAGGTGCTTCTCCTGCGAGGCGGTGAGCTTGGGCTTGCGGCCGCGGAGCTTGCCCGCGGCCTTGGCGATCGCCATGCCCTCGCGGGTCCGGGCCCGGATCAGGTCGGCCTCGAACTCGGCCACCATGCCGAGCACGTTAAACAGGAGCCGGCCGACGGGGTCGGTGGGGTCGTAGACCGCTCCCCCGAGGTTCAGGGCCACGCCCTTCTTCGTCAGCTCGTCCGCGATGTCCGTCGCATCCCGGAGTGAACGCGCTAGGCGATCAAGCTTCGTGACGACTAGAACGTCGCCGGCACGGCACGCGGCCAGCGCCTCACGGAGGCCGGGTCGTGCTCGAGTCGTGCCCGACAGACCGTGGTCAACATGCACGTGTTGATCGTCAACACCCAGTGCTGCAAGACCGTCACGCTGTGCTGCTAGATCCTGTCCCGAGGTCGACACGCGGGCGTATCTGATGAGCATTCGACGACTGTAGCGTTTAGACCCCCATCACCGGGCATTTTTGCGGGACAGGCATACGCGAATCCGCAGGCCAGGCGCCACTTGGCCTCAGCCGGCCGAGATGGGCTCAAGAAAGTGTCCCAATGAACGACCGGCACCCGGGCGCCCGGGCAGCGTCATGCCCCGGCGGGCCAGCGCACCGGGACGGGGAGGCGACGCTGCGCGCGCTCCGTGCCCGCGCCTCCTCGGCCGTCGACCAGGTCGAGCAGCAGGCCCGTCGCGACGCGGCCCAGCTCGTCGCCGTCGACGTCGATCGCCGGGACCCCGACGAGGCCGAGCGAGTCGACGACCATCCTCTCCGAGCTGACGACGACCCGGGAGGAGGCGGGCCGGTCGCCCAGCGCGAACATCAGCCCCAGCCCGATCGCGGTCGCATAGGGCACGACGGCGGTCGCCTGCGCCTCGAGCACCGCGGGGAGCACCGAGACCCCGGCCGCGAAGGTGGAGGGGAACGGCCCGAGCCGCACGAGCGACGCGCGTCCGTGGGCGGCACGGGTGACGGCCTCGGTGCGCTGGGCGTCCTGCCACGAGCCCTCCGGCCCGCCGACGTAGACGATGCGCTCGTGGCCGCCGTCGATCAGGCGCGCGACGAGCGAGCCGAACGCCGCGGCGGTGTCGGCCACGACCGACGAGAGCCCGGCGACCTCCCGGTCGACGAGTACGGTCGGCTTCGAGGAGGCGGCGGCCGAGACGACCTCGTCGGGCCCGCGGGGCGCCACCACGATGAACCCGTCGACCTGGGCCGAGAGCCGCTCGAACGCGACGAGCTCGCCGGGGTGCGCGAGCGGGTGCACCGCGACGGTCAGCTGCACGTCGTGCTCGCCGGCCAGCGCCTGCGCGCCCGCGATCACGGGCGTGAAGTACGAGTTCTCGAGCGTGGGGACGACCAGGGCGATCAGCCCGCTGCGACCCCGGGCGAGCTGGCGCGCAGCGCGGTTCGCGACGAAGCCGAGCTGCTCGGCGGCGGCGAGCACACGGCCCGCCGTCTCGGGCAGCACCAGCTCGGGACGGCTGAGGGCGCGGGAGGCGGTCGCCTTGGAGACCCCCGCGAGCGCGGCGACGTCGGCCAGTGTCGACATGCGCGGTGTCGACATGCGCGTCCCCTCCGTCGTCGTGCCTGCAGCGAGCCTAGGGGCACGGTCCGACCACGTTTCACATGATCGTTACACGCGGTGGTCGTGCTGCCCCCAGGGGGACCCTATGGTTGATGAGACCGGTTGCACAACCGGTTGCACCGCCTCCTCGACTTCCCTGTCACCGCCCCCTCGGCGACCTGGGCGCCGACGAGGCGGCCCCGTACGAACGTCGTACCCCGACCGCCACGAAAGGCTCGTCGTGACCACTCGCAAGACCGCCCTGCTGCTGTTGCTGCCCGGGCTCGCCTTCCTGCTCGTCGGGTTCCTCGTCCCGTCGCTGGCGATGCTCGTCGCCCCTCCCGGCGTGGGCACGGGCGAGGTGCTCGGCCGCGTCGGCCAGATGCTCACCGACCCGTACGACCTGCGGATCATCGGCCGCACCGTGGGCCTCGGGCTGATCGTCACCGTCGTGTGCATCGTGCTCGGGTTCCCGATCGCGTACCTGCTGGCCCGCTCGACGTCGCGCTGGTCGAGCGTGCTGCTCGCCCTCGCGATCTTCCCGCTGCTGCTCAGCAACGTCGTCCGCACCTTCGGGTGGCTCGTCGTGCTCGGCTCGCAGGGCGCGATCGGCCAGCTGCTCGTCGGGCTCGGCCTCGTCGACCGGGCGCCGCAGCTGCTCTACACCGAGCTCGCGATCGTCCTCGGCCTCACGCAGCTGTTCCTGCCGCTCGCGATCATCTCGTGCTACTCGGCCGTCGCCCAGGTCGACGCCGGCCTCGACGACGCCGCGCGCGGCCTCGGCGCCAGCCGGTCGCGCACCTTCTGGGGCATCGTCGTCCCGCTCTCGAGCCCGGGCATCGTCGTCGCGGCGACACTCGTCTTCGCCGGGTCGGTCACCGCGTACACGACCCCCTACCTGCTCGGCGGGTCGAGCCAGCGCATGCTCAGCACCCAGCTCTTCTCGTACTCGAGCGTCACGATCGACTGGGCCGGCGCCTCCGCCACCGCCCTGATCATGACCGTGCTCGTCTTCGTCGTCTCGGGCCTCTCGTCGCTCGTCGCCCGCAAGGGAGCCACCCAGTGACCCGCAGCAGCACGCCCCGCAGCACCGCCCGCACCAGCACGACCCGCAGCAGCAAGACCCCCGGCACAGGCCGCCCCGTCGCCGGGACCCTCGCGGTCGCGGGCTACGTCGTGATGATCGTGCCGATCCTGTTCGTCGTCGCGACGGCGTTCACGGGCGGACGGACGCTGACGTTCCCGCCCCAGGGCTTCTCGCTGCAGTGGTTCGAGAAGGCCGTCACGTACGCGCCCTTCACCGGCGCCCTCGTCTCGAGCCTGCAGCTCGCCGTGCTCGCCACGGTCATCGCCCTGGCGGTCGGCGTGCCGGTCACGCTCGCGGTCCACCGCGGCCGCCTGCCCGGCAAGGGCCTGATCGAGGGCATGTTCCTCTCGCCCCTGATCGTCCCCGAGCTCGTCGTCGGCCTCGCGCTCTACCAGCAGCTGATGATCGGCTTCGGGCTCGCGAACTTCCCCACGCTGCTGATCGGCCACACCGCGCTGATGATGCCGTACGCGGTCCGGGTGACGGGCGCCTCCCTCGCCCTCGCCGACCCGTCGCTCGAGGAGGCGGCCCGCGGACTCGGCGCCAGCCCGGTCCGCGCCTTCTTCACCGTGACGCTGCCGCTGCTGCGGCCCGGCATCTTCTCGGCCGCGCTGCTCAGCTTCGTCACCTCGTTCAACAACGTCCCCCTGTCGCTGCTGCTGCAGAGCCGCGACTTCCGCACCCTGCCGGTCACGATGCTCGACTACGTGCAGCAGAGCTACGACCCCATGGTCGCCGCGATGGCCACGCTGATCCTCGCGGCCACCGTCGTCGTCGCCGTGGTCGCCGAGCGCACCGTCGGCTTCGCCAAGATCTTCGGAGGCATCAACAAGTGAGCACCACGGACCCCGCCGGCACCCGCCCCGGCGCCGAGCACGCCAGCACCGGTACCCAGCCCGGCTCCGAGAGCCCCTCCGCCGACCGCCCCGCCGCCGAGCTGCGCGGCGTCAGCCAGGTCTTCGGCGACTTCACCGCCGTCGACGGCATCGACCTGTCGATCCGCCGCGGAGCCCTGACGACACTGCTCGGCCCCTCCGGCTGCGGCAAGACGACGACGCTGCGCATGCTCGCGGGCTACTCGGCCCCGACGAGCGGCACGATCCTGATCGACGGCGACGACACGACCCGCACGCCGCCCGAGAAGCGCGGGCTGGGCATGGTGTTCCAGTCGTACGCGCTGTTCCCGCACCTGTCGGTCGCCGAGAACGTCGGCTACGGCCTGAAGCTGCGCCGGGTGCCCGCCGACGAGCGCGCCCGTCGCGTCGCCGAGACCCTCGACCTCGTCGGTCTCGGGCACCTCGCGGCGAGCAAGCCGAAGAAGCTCTCCGGCGGTCAGCAGCAGCGCGTCGCCCTGGCCCGGGCCATCGCGATCCGGCCGAAGCTGCTGCTGCTCGACGAGCCGCTCTCGAACCTCGACGCCCGCCTCCGGGTCCAGATGCGCGCCGAGATCCGCCGCATCCAGGGCGAGACCGGGCTCACCGTCGTCCTCGTCACCCACGACCAGGACGAGGCGCTCGAGATGAGCGACGACATGGTGCTCATGCGCGCCGGGCGCATCATGCAGCAGGGCGCCCCGCAGAGCGTGTTCCCCGCCCCCGCGAACCGCTTCGTCGCCGACTTCCTCGGCTACGAGAACTTCGTCGCGGCGGCCGACGGCACCTCGCTGACGGTGCGGCCCGAGCACCTGGTGGTCGAGCCGACCGCAGGAGGCGCGGGTCGGGCGGCAGCACCGGCCGCGGCCGGCCTGCACCTCCCCGGCACCGTCACCGACGTCGCGTACCGCGGCGTCGACCTGCTCGTCACGGTCGCCGCGATCGACGCCTCCGGCGCCCGCGTGCGGCTCGTGTCCGACGTGCGCGCGACGGGCACGTCGTCGCTCGCGCCCGGCGACGACGTCGTCGTGACCGCGCCGGAGTCCCGGCTCGTCGCGCTGGCCGACTGAGCCGACCCGCACCTCCTCTACCTGCCCCTCCGCGCCACCCTCCCCTCGACCGCAGCCGCGCCTCCGGCCCTCTGCGCCTCCCGCAGCCCCTCTGCCCTTCCTCGAAAGGACCACCATGACCCGCACCTCCCGCACACGGCCCCTGGCCCTCGCCGCCGGCCTCGCCGTCTCCGCCGTCGTGCTCGCCGGCTGCTCGTCGGGCGACGCGTCGTCGTCGGACGCCGAGAGCATCGTCGTCAGCACGTTCCCGTTCGGCGTCGAGGAGTTCCAGGAGGCGGTGGTCGACCCGTTCACCGAGGCCACCGGCATCGAGGTCGAGATCGAGACCGGCTCGAACGCCGACCGGCTGTCAAAGCTGCAGCTCGCCGACGGCGACCCCGGCATCGACGTCATGCTGATCAGCGACTACTACGCGGCCCTCGGCCAGGAGGACGACCTGTTCCAGCAGGTCGAGGCGGCCGACGTGCCCAACCTGGAGGCCGTCGCCGACTTCGCGACCGAGGACGCCTACGTCGGCCCCGCCTACAGCTACCAGCTCAACGGCACCCTCTACTCGACCGACGAGCTCGACGCCGACGAGGCCGCGGACTGGTCGCTGTACGGCGACTCCGACCTCGAGGGCCGTGTGGCCCTGCCCGACATCTCGGTGACCGCCGGCCAGCTGATGGTCTCGGGCGTCGCCTCCGAGTTCGGCGACGGCCCCTACGACATCGACGCCGCGCTCGAGCAGCTCGGCGAGTGGTCGCCGAACGTGCTGCAGTTCTACAGCTCGTCGACCGAGGTCACGAACCTGCTGACGCAGGGCGAGATCGTCGCCGCCGACGCGCTGAGCGGCTTCGCCACCGACCTGGTCGCCTCGGGCGAGGCCGTCGCCTGGACGCCGCCCGCGACCGGCAAGTACATGGCCACCAACCGCGCCATGATCCCGACGGGCGCCGAGAACGTCGACGGCGCCTCGCAGTTCGTCGACTACCTGCTGTCGGCCGAGGCGCAGTCGTCGTCCGCCGAGATCGTCGGCGACCTGCCCGTGAACCCCGACGCCACCATCCCCTCGACCATCCAGGACGTCGTGGGCGACATCGCCGCCGACCCGATCGCCGCCGGCTACGCCACGCTCGACCCGACCGAGCTCGTCCCGACGCGCGCCGAGTGGGTCGACCGCTTCGCTCGTGAGGTGACGTCGCGCTGATGGGTGCCGACGCACGCGCCCTGACCTCCGACCCGCTGCCGGCCGGCTCGCTGACGGCAGGCTCACCGACCGCCTCCTCGCCGACCGCCTCCTCGCTGCCGGGGTGGTACCTCGACCGGATGCCGAAGACCGACCTGCACTGCCACCTGATCGGCACCGTGCGGGCGTCCACCTTCGCCGAGCTCGCCCGGCGCGAGGGCCTCGCGCTGCCCGCCGAGCCCGAGCGGATCTTCGCCGACATCAACTCGCTGCCGCCCGACCCGGCGCTCTACCGCGACACGCGCGTCCCCGTGCCGCAGGGCCGCAGCGAGGGCGAGCCCGACGTGTCGTACTCGCTGTTCCAGGCGTCGAACTGGGTCGTCGAGGTGCTCCGCGACGCGGACGACCTGACCCGCATCACCTACGAGGCCTTCGAGGAGGCGCACCGCAGCAGCGGGACCCGTCACCTCGAGCTGTTCTTCGACGCCGTGCCGCCGCACCTCGAGTCGCTCGGCTACGCCGGGTCCGTCGAGGCGTACGCGGAGGGCATCCGCATGGCGGAGCGCGACTTCGGCATGACGGGCCGGATGATCCAGGGCATCGACCGCAGCAAGTCGGGCGAGCACGCCCTCGCCCTCGTGCAGCAGGTGGTCGACCACCCGCACGAGTACGTCGCCGGCATCGGGCTCGACAACCTCGAGACGTCGGGCCCGCCCGAGCGCTTCGTCGACGCCTACCGGCTCGCCGGCGAGGCCGGCCTCGGCCGCACCGCGCACTCGTCCGAGCACGCGCCGACCGCGGTGAACACGATCACCTGCCTCGACCAGCTCGGCTGCGACCGCATCGACCACGGGTACTACGTGCTCGAGGACGACGACGTCGTGGCCCGGATGCGCGACGAGCAGGTCGCGTTCACGGTCGTCTCGACGACGTCGCGCCGCTCATGGCGACCGTGGCGGCGCGCGTCGATCGCCGCGATGCTCGACGCCGGGCTGAACGTCGTCCCGGCGTCGGACGACCCGGGCATGTTCCCCACGTCGCTCAGCCAGGAGTACCGCATCGTCTCGGAGCAGATCGGCGCGAGCGCCGACCAGGTGCGGCGCATGGCCCTCGCCGGCGTCGACGCGTCGTGGCTGCCCGCGGCCGAGAAGGCGGCGCTGCGCGAGCGGTTCGTCGCCGAGCTCGCGGCGCTCGACTCGCAGCTGGGGTCGGAGGTCGGCGTCGGCGCTCGCTGAGCGTCAGGGCCGGGGCCTCGGTAGCGTCGGGGGATGTTCCTGCTCTTCGGCACCTCCGTCCGCCAGGCCCTGCTGACCGTCGTCGTGTTCGCCTGCCGGTTCTGCGGACGCACCGTCGACCAGCAGGTCGCCCGCCGCTCGACGCGCTTCACGCTGTTCTTCGTGCCTCTGTTCACCGTGTCGAAGCGGTACCACGTGCAGTGCACGAACTGCGGCGGCGTCACCGACCTCACACGGGAGCAGGCCGAGCACTCGCAGGAGTGGGCGGCACGGCAGGGCTGACGGGCGCCTCCTCGGCTGCTCGCACCGCGGCTCCTCGGCTGCTCGCACCGCGGCTCCTCCGGTCCGCCCCGTCGTCGCGCCGCCCCTGCCTCGCGCTCCGTCGCCGTGTCAAGGGGTGCAGCGCGACGTGATCGCGGGCGAGGGCGCGGTGGTCGACTGGGGCGTCAGCGAGCCGCCGCCACCGGGCGGCCCGGACCCCGGGGCGCCGACGCGCCCACGACCGACAGGAGCCGCCATGAGCACCACCGCCCGCACCGACGACCGTCGCTACGCCGCCACGCCCGTCCAGAAGGCGAGCCTCGTCGTCGGCGTCGTCTTCTTGCTCGTCGGGGTCGCCGGCTTCGTCCCGGGGCTCACCACCGACGTCGACTCGCTCCAGTTCGCCGGGCACATGTCGGGCGCGATGCTGCTCGGGGTGTTCCAGGTCTCGGTGCTGCACAACCTCGTGCACCTGCTCTTCGGCGTCGCCGGCGTCGCGCTCGCCCGCAGCGCCTCGTCCTCGCGCAGCTATCTGATCGTCGGCGGCGTGGTCTACCTCGTGCTCTGGATCTACGGCCTGTTCTTCGGCGACCACGCCGGGAGCAGCAACTTCGTGCCGCTGAACCAGGCCGACAACTGGCTGCACCTCGGCCTGGCCGTCGGCATGGTCGCGCTCGGCCTGCTGCTGGGGCGCCGCCGCACGGTGACCCGGTCGACCGGTCCTATCGGCTCGACCGGCTCGACCGGCTCGGCTCCTCGCACGCGCGGCTGAGGCGGCCGCCGCTCCAGCGTCCCCCGTGGTCGCCGCGAGGTGGGGCGGGGCCGGGACGACCGGCGTCGCGCCTCCTCGTGCGTGGGTGGGCGTGGCACCCGGGTTGGGGGCGCGGAGGGGGTGGTCGGGACCGGCTGCCTGCTCCAAGCTGGGGACACGGACGACAGGCGGGGACTCACCCACCCGCCGCGACCGCCAGCCACCGAGGAGACCGCGTGAGCACCATCACCGCGCACCACGAACCGAGCGCGTTCGAGACGAGCGTCGCGGACCGCAAGCGCATCGTCGCCGCCACCGTCGAGACGCTCGACGTGCTGGGCTGGGACGCGACCGACGTCTCCGCCGTGGCCCGTACCGCCGGCATGTCGCCTGCCTGCGTCGAGCGGCACTTCCCGTCGTGGGAGGGGCTCGTGCTCGCCGCCGTCGACCGGTGGAACCTCGACCGCTTCGAGCAGGTCGCCCGCGAGACGGCGGGCGCAGCGACGCTCGGCTTCGTGCGGGGACTCGTCGCGCACAGCAACGTGCACCGCGGGCTGTCGCGCTCGCTCATGACGCTCTCGATCGGCTCGGCCGACGCGGGCGACCTCTCCGGACGGTTCGTCCGCGACAGCTACCGCGACTTCCACGCGATGGTGTTCCAGGGGCTCGCGTTCGACCTCAGCCAGGGCGACGTGCCCGCGGGCACCGACGTCGCCGCGCTCTCGACGAGCGTCGTCGCGCTGTACATGGGGCTGCAGCTGCAGATGCTGCTCCAGCCCGACCACGACGTCGTCGTCGCGTTCGACCTCGGGCTCGAGGGGCTCACCCGCGGCTGGTGACCGCCGCCCGCCCCCTCGCGGCCGTTCTCTCCTCATTCAGGAAGATCTGTCCTGCTTTGCGCGACGGGGGGAGCGGGGGTCCTGAGTCGTGCACGGATCAGGAGTCCGCGACGTCCGCCTCCTGAATTGCGGTGCGGCGCAGCCGACGCGGCGTGCGCGTCGACCTCCGCCGACGGAGCGAGCTCGACGACCGAGACGCGCGCGGCGTGAGAGACGAGCGCGAGCGCAGCCGCGGCATGACGTGTCGAGGACTCAGGTGTCCGTGTCGTCGAGACGCCCGCTGCTCGGCAGCGAGCACGCGTCACGACGCCGATGCCTGAATCCTCGACACGGGGAGGCGCGGACGAGCGCCGAGGACCCCGGACGTGTCAGGCTCGGTGCATGCGCATCGACGAATGGTGGTCCGAGCTCGTCCCCTCGACCCGACAGTGGCTGATCGACAACGCGGGCGACGTCGTCCCCGCCTGGGTGCTCGAGCAGATCACTGCCGTCACGGGCGAGCCGACGGCCGACGACGACTGGGCCGCCGACGTGGACGCCGAGGAGTTCTACCTCTCGGACGACGCGACCGACTGGATCGAGGCGGCCGGCAACGACGAGCTCGACGACCTGGACGAGAGCGAACTCGTCACGGACGACGAGGAGGCGGCGGGCACGTCCGCCAGCTGACTCGCGACCACGATGGTGACCGCGTCGGCGGTCACGTCGCTGAAAGCCGCGGGGAGCTCAGAGGGCGGGGACCTGCGCGTCGTCGTCCGCCGAGCCGAGCAGCACGCGCGGGGCGGCGCTGACGCCGAGCGCCTCGCCGAGGTGGTCCGCCGTGCGGCGGGCGAACGAGCGTCGGGCAGAGGCGGCCAGGGCACGCCGCTCGGCGGCCGCCTCCCACACGCCGGGGTCGGTGACGTCGTCGACGAACAGCGGTCGGCGTCGTTCCTGCTCGTTCATCGTGGCCTCCTCGGGGTCGTGTCGGGTCTGCACGATGTTCGCAGCCCGAGGCCCAGAGGAGGGAATCGAGGACGCCCCCCAGTTCTGGTGATTCGTTCGACGGCCAGGCAGCCGTCCGGAATCGAGGGACGGCACGGCGCCGGACGCGACCGGTCAGGGGGTCGTGCGCGCCGCCTCCTGCGCGATCACCTCGTCGAGGTCGTCCAGCCGACGGAGCCCCTGGAGGGGACGCATCATGCGCGGGTTGCCCTGCAGCGCCGGCTCGACCCGGTCGAGGAACGCCCAGTAGCCCGCCGTGAACGGACACGCCGTCGGGCCGACCCGCACGGTCGGCGAGAACGGGCACGAGCCGCAGTGGTCGCTCATCGAGTGGATGTAGCGGCCCCCGGCGGCGTAGGGCTTGGTCGCCACCACTCCCCCGTCGGCGTGCTGGGACATGCCCACGATGTTCGCCGGCATCACCCACTCGGTGCCGTCGACGAAGACGTCCGTGAACCAGTCGGTGAGCTCGGCCGGCCGGTAGCCGCGCTGCAGCGCCCAGTTGCCGAGGATCATCAGCCGCTGGATGTGGTGCGTCCAGCCGTGCTGGTGCACCGTCTCGAGGGTGCTGCGCAGGCACTCGGCCTGGACCTCGGTCGCGTCGATCTCCCGCCACCACCGGGGCAGCGGCTCGGTCGCGCCGAGGGCGTTGTTGTCGGTCGTGTACGACTCGCCCAGGTGCCAGTACAGGTGCCAGACGTAGTCGCGCCAGCCCGCGATCTGCCGGACGAAGCCCTCGACGCTCGCCAGGGGCGCGCCTCCTGAGGCGTGGGCCTCGAGCACGCGCTCGATCACGTGCCGGGGGTCGAGCACGCCGAGGTTCATCGGGACGCTGAGCAGGGAGTGCGACATGGTCCAGTCGTTCGAGAGCATCGCGTCCTCGAAGGGGCCGAAGTCGCCGAGGCGGGTCTCGACGAAGTCGTCGAGGGCAGCCTCGGCCTCGGCCGGCGTGACCGCGAAGCGGCGCCGGTCGTCGGCGCCGACGAACACGACGCTGCCGTCGGCGACCCACGCGTCGAGGTCGGCACGGACCGCGTCGTCGATCTCGTCCTCGTCGGGCCAGACCGGGTCGGGCAGCCCGAGGGTCGTCGCGCCCTTCGGCGGCGGGTTGCGGTTCTGCTCGTCGAGGCTGAACTTGCCGCCTGCCGGCCCGTCGCCCTCGATCAGCCAGTCCTCGCGGCGACGGACGGTCTCGTAGTGGTTCTCCATGAGGAGGCGCCCCTTGCGGGAGGCCGCCCAGGTCGCGAACTCCGCCTCGCTCGTCACGAACCCGCGGCTCGGCAGCACGCGGACGTCGCGGCCCTCTCGGCGGACGGCCGCGCGGAGCTGGCGGTCGGGCGGGTCGACGACCTCGAACGGGCCGAGCCCGGCAGCGTCGTCGAGCACCTCGTCGAGGGTCTCGACCTGCACGTGGGTCGCCCGGTCGCCGAGCTCTGCGACCCGGTGCCGCAGCGCGGAGAGCCAGAGGTGCGCTTTCGCGCGGTGCATGGGCCGACGGGTGAAGGCGTCGCGCGCCTCGACCACGACGACGGGGCCGCCGTCGTCGAACTCGTCGCCGTACTGCCCGGGCAGGATCAGCCGGGCGCGGGCGGGGGCGCGGACGTCGGCGGCAGGCGTCTCGGACATGCTCGGAACCTACGCCCCGCCTCCGACATCGCCCCCGGCTGTGCGTCGTCGGACGCCGCCGCCTCGACGAGTGGTCAGCAACTGTCGTCCGGACGGCCGACAGGGCCGAATTCGGACCACTGGGTGGTGACAGGGGCGGGAGAAGCGACGGGAGGGAAAGAGGAGGCCTGGTGCGAGGAGGCGCGACGGCAGGAGGCGCGGTGGCAGGAGGAGGGGCAGGGGCTAGCGCCGGCGGGCGGCGCGGCCGCGCCAGAGGAGCCACACGAAGTACGGCGTCCCGATCAGCGCCGTGAGCAGCCCCGCGCCGAGCTGGGCCGGGGCGATGACGGTGCGGCCGACGACGTCCGCGAGGCCGACGAGCGCCGCGCCGAGGACGACGGCTACGGGCAGCACGCGGGCGTGGCGGGCTCCGACGAGCGAGCGGGCGGCGTGCGGGGCGACCAGCCCGACGAACCCGACCACCCCGACGGCGGCGACCGCGGCGGCGGTCAGCAGCACCGCGAGCGACAGGAAGAGCAGGCGCGACCTCGACAGCGAGACGCCCAGCAGTCGGGGGGTGTCGTCGTCGAGGGCGACGAGGTCGAGTGCCCGGTGGCTCGTCCCCGCGGCGACGAGGCCGACGACCAGCGCGAGGGCGACCGGCACCGAGTCGGCGAACGAGCGGCCGTAGGTCGACCCCGACAGCCAGGTCAGGGCCTTCGCGCCGTTGAACGGGTCGGTCAGGACGATCAGCAGGCTGATGGCCGCGGCGGTCGCGGCGGCCACCCCGACGCCGATCAGCACGAGCCTGTTCTGCGGGAACCCGCCGCGTGCGGCCAGGCCGAAGACGACAACCGCCGCGACGACGGCCCCGGCGAACGCGGCCCCGGCGACGCCCCAGCCCGAGATCGCGGGCACGCTCGTGACCGCGACGACGGCGCCGAGCCCGGCTCCCCCGGAGACGCCGAGGATGCTCGGCTCCGCCAACGGGTTCCGCGTCACCGACTGCACGAGCCCCCCGGCGAGGGCGAGCGCAGCCCCGGCCAGCAGGGCGGCGACGACCCGCGGCACCCGGGTGTCCAGCACGTAGCTGACGACCGGTCCCGCGCGCCCGGTCGCCCAGTTGGCGACGTCGCCGAGCAGCAGCACGGCGTCACCGAGCAGCACCCCGGCGACGGCCACGCCGACGGCCACGACCACGAGCGCGGCGAGCACGAGCACGAAGCGGCGCCGAGAGACGACCCGGTGCTGCTCGGTCGGGGTCGAGCCGCCGTGGTCCGCCGCCCGGAAGGCCAGCACCACGAGCACGACCGCGCCGACGATCGACGTGACGATGCCGGTCGGCACCTGGACCGACGCCTCCGGCCCGACGACGGCACGCAGCAGCACGTCCGAGGCGAGCACCACGGCGGCGCCGGCGAGCCCGGCGAGCGACACGAACACCCAGGTGCGGCGGACGCTCGGCACGAGCCGCCGCAGCGGCCGCACGAACGCGGGGGCGCAGAGCCCGACGAAGCCGATCGGCCCGGCGACGGTGACCGCGCCGGCCGAGAGCAGCACCGACGCGACGACGGTGACGACGCGGGTGGTGCGCACGTCGACCCCGACGCTGCGGGCTGCGTCGTCGCCGAGGCCGAGCGCGTCCAGCCGGCGCGTCATGAGCAGCACGACGACGAGGCCGACGAGCACGACCGGGGCCATCTGGGCGACCGACGAGAAGCCGTTCTGCCCGACGCTGCCCTGCCCCCACTGGTAGAGCCCCGCGGTCTCGCGAGGGAAGAGCAGCAGCAGCGCGCTCGTCACGCTGGCGAGTCCGAGCGCCAGGGCGCTGCCCGCGAGCACGAGCCGCACCGACCCCGAGCCGAGGCCCGACAGGGCTAGGACGACGCCCGCGGCGAGCAGCCCGCCGACGAACGCGATGCCCGAGGAGGCGACCAGCGGCAGCGAGAGACCGGTCACCGACGCGACGGCGAGGGCCGCGTACGCGCCGGCGTTCACCGCGAGGGTGTCCGGCGACGCCAGTACGTTGCGGCTGACGGTCTGCAACGCCGCCCCCGCGGCGCCGAGGGCCACGCCGACGAGGATCGCCGCCGCCATCCGCGGCAGGCGCGACGCCACGAC
>NZ_CAUPYL010000001.1:0-77405 GCF_963515265.1 uncultured Frigoribacterium sp. | reverse complement strand
GCCGCGGTCTGCTGTGCGACGCTCGCGAGCACCCCGGGCCAGCCCCAGCGGCCGTCGAGCGGGGACAGGGAGCCGGGCAGGGCCGCGGCGGGCGGGGTGGCCACCGGTGCGTTCGTCGTCGTCGCTGTCGCGACGGGGGCAGTGGTCGTCGCGGACGCGGCCGGGGCGGCGTCGCCGGACAGCCACTCGGGCCGGTACTTCTCCGCGCGGGGGAAGCGGGCGAGGTCGGCGGCGTAGTCCGCGTCGGTCGGGACGACCTCGTCGCCTGTCGCCTCGAACGGCGACGCAGCGTCGTCGAACACCCGGCGTTCACCGTTGAAGCGCGCGGTGAACGAACCGTCGGACGTCAGGGTCAGCACCAGCGAGAACCAGGTGCCGCGCTCCGGATCGGCCATCGCCTCGCGGAGCTGCGTGCCCAGTGCCTCGACGTCGGGCGTGGGGAGGTCCTGCTTCGTGCTCCCGGCCGCGTCGAGGGCGTCCAGCCAGGTGCGGCTGACCTCGCCGACCTGGAGGAGGAACAGCGTCGCCTCCGCCCAGTCGACGTCGACCAGCGACTCGGCGACGCGGGCGGCGATCTGGTTCTGCAGGTCCTGCTGTCGGGCGACGTCCATGTCGGAGCCTCTCGGTCGTGATCGGGGATCGGGAGCGGTGCTGACGTCGCGGGCGTCGCGGACGGCACCGACAGACTATTCGCACGGGCCGCCTCCTGCCCTCTTCCGGCCGAGCGAGGTCGCGGACCGGTCACCGTCCAGGGGGCGGGAGCAGACTTGTCGTCGTGGGCACCCCTATCCGACACCCGTTGATCGACGCCGTGAGTGCGCGCGTCGTCCGGGTCGACAGCCGGTCCCGCGTCGTGCGGCTGAGCGCGCCGCTCGCCGACCTCCTGGCCCGCCGTCGCGGACGCCGCCGGATCGTGCTCGTGACGGGGGAGTCCTCCCGACTGACCGTGGGCACGCGGGCCGCTCTCGTGCACGCCGGTGCCGCCTGGGCGGTGCGCGACGAGCACGGCGACCTCCGCGACGGGCTGACGGGCTCGCCGTACGCCGACCTCGACGCCGCGGGGTGGCCGCCGAGCGCCCCCGACGACCAGGAGGTCACCTCTGAGCCGATCGTCGTCCAGGAGGCGGTCGGCACCATCGCACAGCTCTCGGTCGACCTCACGGTGCTGCACCGCCCCGACCACGACACGACCCTGGGCGGGGCCGTCGAGGTGCTCTCCGAGGCCGTGGCCGGTGCGGGGCCCGACAGGTGGGGCGAGACCGAGCCGCTGCGGAGGCCCTGGGACCGCTGGGTCCTCACGCAGAGCGCACGGCACGCCGCACCCGAGCTCGTGCGCGTGGTCGTCGAGGGCCCCGGCCTGTCCGGCACCCTCACGGCCCGCGTGACCGAGAACGGCATCGAGGAGACGACGGCGCTGACGATCGCCGTGCCCGCCGGCGCTGCTGCTGCCGCCTCCGGTGGCGACGCCGACCCCGTCGACGCGGCGGTCGACCGCCTCACGGAGGCGCTGTCCGAGATCGCCCGCACCTCCGTCCCGACCTTCGCCCTCGTGGTGGCTCGGGAGGGCGAGCCCGACCGCAGCGTCCGGGCGGTCACGTACCCGACGCCCAATCCCGTCGTGCTGCTGATCGGCGCGCCGTCGGTCCAGCGGCTCGGCCTGACGGTCTCGACGATCCCCGTGCCCAGGCCGGTCACGGTCGTGGGTCGCCCGCGCCTCCCGGCCTACGTCGTGCCCCTCGGCGATGCGGCCACCTCCGGCTGGGACGCCCTGCACGACACCCTCGACGCCGTCGGGCCGGAACGCCTGGCCGAGATGGTCTCGCCTCCGCTGCTCGAGGCCTGGGAGGACGACCTCGACGAACACGACCTGCTGCACGAGCACCGGCTTCCCGTCGCCGAGACCGACGAGTCCGACTCCGAGATCGATGAGGAGGAGCCCCCCGGTGCCCCGTGACATCACGATCCTGAGTCCGCACGTCGTCGACGCCCTCGACCTCGCGACCGCGGCACGGACGGTCGACGACTCCCTCGGCGTACGCGAGATCGACGGCGGAGCGGCGCTCCAGGTCTTCGGCGCGACCGGCGACGCCGTCCTCACCGTCTTCGGCTCCGACGAGGTCACGGTCGAGGGCGAGATCGAGCGCTTGCTCGCTGACCCGCCGGCCGTCCGCCTTCCCGTCTGGTGGGTCGACGCCGTGGCGCCCCACGGCGCCGAGGGCGAGCGCGGGGTCTCCGTGGCCCTCCGGCTGGCGCTCGGCCTCGAGGCCGTCTGCATCGTCGAGGACGACTGACCACCGAGACGACCGGCTGCCGACGATCGACACGCAGGAGGGCCCGGCACCACCGAGGTGGTGCCGGGCCCTTCGTCGTGTCCCCGAGCGGTCAGCTGACGGGGGCGACGCTGCCGCGCAGCACGGCGTTCTTGACCTCGGCGATGGCCTTGGTCACCTGGATGCCGCGCGGGCAGGCCTCGGTGCAGTTGAAGGTCGTGCGGCAGCGCCACACGCCTTCCTTGTCGTTGAGGATGTCGAGGCGGACCTGGGCGCCCTCGTCGCGCGAGTCGAAGATGAAGCGGTGGGCGTTCACGATGGCGGCCGGGCCGAAGTACTGGCCGTCGGTCCAGAACACGGGGCAGCTCGACGTGCACGCGGCGCACAGGATGCACTTGGTCGTGTCGTCGAAACGCTCGCGCTGGGTGGCGCTCTGGATGCGCTCCTTCTCCGGCTTCGACGAGGCCATCAGGAACGGCTGGATCTCTCGGTACGACTGGAAGAACGGCTCCATGTCGACGACGAGGTCCTTCTCGAGGGGCAGCCCCTTGATGGCCTCGACGTAGATCGGCTGCGACAGGTCGAGGTCCTTGATCAGGGTCTTGCAGGCGAGCCGGTTGCGGCCGTTGATGCGCATCGCGTCCGAGCCGCAGACGCCGTGGGCGCACGAGCGGCGGAACGTCAGCGAGCCGTCCTGCTCCCACTTGATCTGGTGCAGGGCGTCCAGCACCCGATCGGTGGGCAGAACCTGGACGTCGAAGTCCTGCCAGCGCGGCTCGTCGTCGACCTCGGGGTCGAACCGGCGGATGATCAGCGTCGCCGTGAAGGTGGGGACGGCGTCGGAGGCTGTGGGGGCGTTCTCGAGGACTGCGGAGCTCATGCTCAGTACTTCCGTTCCATCGGCTGGTAGTTCGTGATCACGACGGGCTTCGTGTCGAGTCGGATGTGGTCGCCCGCGAGCGACGAGTGCGGGTCGCCCGTCAGGTAGGCCATCGTGTGGACCAGCCAGTTCTCGTCGTCGCGCGTCGGGTAGTCCTCGCGGAAGTGACCGCCCCGGCTCTCCTGGCGCGAGCGCGCCGAGTACACGACGACCTCGGCCAGGTCGAGCAGGAAGCCGAGCTCGATGGCCTCGAGCAGGTCCGTGTTGAAGCGCTTGCCCTTGTCCTGGACCGAGATGTTCTTGAACCGGTCGCGCAGGTCGGCGATCACGTGGGTCACCTCGTCGAGGGTCTCCTCGGTGCGGAACACCTGGGCGTTGCGGTCCATGCTGTCCTGCAGCTCCTTGCGGAGCGTCGCGATGCGCTCCGTGCCGGTGGCGTTGCGGACGTCCGCGACCAGGCCGCGGACGAACCCGGCAGGGTCCTCGGGCAGCGGCACGAACTCGGCCGTCCTGGCGAACTCGACGGCGTTGTTGCCGGCGCGCTTGCCGAAGACGTTGATGTCGAGCAGCGAGTTGGTGCCGAGGCGGTTCGAGCCGTGCACGCTGACGCAGGCGCACTCGCCGGCGGCGTAGAGCCCGGGCACCACCGTGGTGTTGTCGCTGAGCACCTCGGCGTGCACGTTCGTGGGGATCCCGCCCATGGCGTAGTGCGCCGTCGGCAGCACCGGCACGGGCTCCGTGTACGGCTCGACGCCGAGGTAGGTGCGGGCGAACTCGGTGATGTCGGGCAGCTTGGCGTCGATCACGGCCGGGTCGAGGTGCGTGATGTCGAGGTAGACGTACTCCTTGTGCGGGCCGCCGCCGCGCCCCTCGCGGATCTCCGTGGCCATGCAGCGGGCGACGATGTCGCGGGGCGCCAGGTCCTTGATGGTGGGGGCGTAGCGCTCCATGAAGCGCTCGCCCTCGCTGTTGCGGAGGATGGCGCCCTCGCCGCGGGCCGCCTCCGACAGGAGGATGCCGAGGCCGGCCAGGCCGGTCGGGTGGAACTGGAAGAACTCCATGTCCTCGAGGGGGAGGCCCTTGCGCCAGATGATGCCGACCCCGTCGCCCGTGAGGGTGTGGGCGTTGGACGTCGTCTTGTAGATCTTGCCGAAGCCGCCCGTGGCGAAGACGACCGACTTGCCCTGGAACACGTGCAGCTCGCCCGTGGCGAGCTCGAGCGCCACGACGCCGGCCGGACGTGCCACGCCGTCGACCTCGCCCATGATGAGGTCGAGCACGTAGAACTCGTTGTAGAAGTCGATGCCGAGCTTGACGCAGTTCTGGTACAGCGTCTGCAGGATCATGTGGCCCGTGCGGTCGGCGGCGTAGCACGCGCGACGGACGGGGGCCTTGCCGTGCTCGGCCGTGTGCCCGCCGAAGCGGCGCTGGTCGATCTTGCCCTCGGGGGTGCGGTTGAAGGGCAGCCCCATGTTCTCGAGGTCCAGGACGGCGTCGATCGCCTCCTTCGCCAGGATCTCGGCGGCGTCCTGGTCGACGAGGTAGTCGCCGCCCTTGACCGTGTCGAAGGTGTGCCACTCCCAGTTGTCGTCCTCGACGTTGGCCAGCGCGGCGGCCATGCCGCCCTGGGCCGCGCCGGTGTGCGACCGGGTCGGGTAGAGCTTCGAGATGACGGCCGTGCGGGCGTTCGGCCCGGCCTCGATCGCGGCACGCATCCCCGCGCCCCCGGCGCCGACGATGACGACGTCGTGCTGGTGGTAGTGGATGCCGTCGACGACGGAGTCCTGGTCGGACGAGGCGGGAGCGGAGGGAGTGGTCACAGTTCTTTCCGGGGGACGGTGGTGCCGACGGCGGGACAGGTCGAGGAGGCGGAGGTCGTCACGCCGAGGTGGTCAGGCCGAGCAGATGGACGGGAGCATGTCGGCCGGCGCGTTGGCCGGGCACGGGTCGAACGTCCAGACCACGAGGGTGCCGAGGAGGAGCAGGACGGCCGCCGAGACGACGAGCGTCCCCAGCAGCACGCGGCGCACAGCGGGGCGGCCGACGTAGTCGTTCACGATGGTGCGCATGCCGTTGGAGCCGTGGATCAGCGCGAGCCAGAGGAGCAGCGTGTCATAGACCTGCCAGAAGGGGTTGGCCCACTTGCCCGCGACGAAGCCCCAGTCGATCGCCTTGACCCCGCCCTCGCCCGCGAGCAGGTTGACGAAGAGGTGGCCGAAGATCAGCACGACCAGCACGGCGCCGCTGACGCGCATGTAGATCCAGCCCCACTTCTCCCAGTTGGTGCTGCGGCGGGCGGTGCGCGCGCTGCGCGGGGCCTCGACGGTCTCAGTGGTCATCGCGTTACTCCGAGAAGACGTTCATCAGGTGGCGGGGGGCGAAGCCGGCGAACAGCACCACGGCCACGCCGATCACGATCCAGAAGAGGAGTCGCTGGTGCTTGGTGGCCGGGGCCCAGAAGTCGATGAGGATGATGCGCAGGCCGTTGAGGGCGTGGAACAGGATCGCGGCCACGAGGCCGGTCTCGCCGAGGCCCATGATCGGGTTCTTGTAGGTGCCGATCACGGCGTCGTACGCCTCGGGGCTGATCCGCACGAGAGCCGTGTCGAGGATGTGCACGAGGAGGAAGAAGTAGATGCTCACGCCGGTGATGCGGTGCAGCACCCACGACCACATGCCTTCGCGGCCGCGGTAGAGCGTGCCGGCGAAGCGTCCGCCCTTGCGGGGCTCGGGCACACGCGTCGGCGAGCCGCCCGACCTGCCTGCCGGTGACGCCAGTGTTCCCGTCGACTGCTCAGCCATGAGCGGCCCTCCTCGCGGACGAGGCGGTCGGCTGCGATCCGGGGGAGGACAGCCGCGTCCGCCGTGTGCGTTCATAGAACTGTCCCAGCATACGAGCGGGGCACGTCGTCCCGCCGCTTAGGCGGGCCTAAGAACGACCGATCTACTTCGATGTCGAGAGAAGGTCGGTCCCCGCGGCTGTGCGGGCCGCCGTGGTGCGGCGGACGTGGGCTCGGGCCTCGTCGTAGTGGCCCAGCAGGTCGTCGCCGACGCTCTCCCACGTGCGGCCCACGACGGCTCGACGGCCCGCCTCGCCGAAGCGGGCCCTCCGGCCCCCGTCGGCCACGAGCGTGCCCACCGACCGTCGGAGCGAGTGGTCGTGGCGGGGATCGAACAGGTACCCGTCGACGCCGTGGCGGACGAGGTCGAGGGGGCCGCCCGCGGCGGGCGCGACCACCGGGACGCCCGCGGCGTGCGCCTCCTGCACCGTCTGCCCGAACGTCTCCGTCGTGCCGGTGTGCACGAAGACGTCGAGCGCGGCGTAGGCGTCCGCGAGCTCGTCCCCGTGCAGGGGGCCGGTGAAGAGCGGGTCGAGGTGTCGCAGCCGACGCCGCAGGGAGGGCAGCGAGGGCCCGCCCCCGACGACCACGAGGCGGACGCCGTCCTGGCGGCGGAGGGCCGCGAGGCGCTCGACCTGCTTCTCGGCCGCGAGCCTGCCCACGTAGCCGACGAGCACGTCGTCCGGGCCCGCGCCGGCCCGCGAACGGAGCAGCGACGCGCCCGCGCCGGCACGGCGGTTCGGGTGGTACCGGCGGGCGTCGACTCCGCGGCCCCACGTCTCCAGGCGCTGCACGCCGGCCCGCTCGAGATCCCGCAGGGAGGCGGTGGACGGCACGAGCGTGACGGTCGCCTGGTCGTGGATGCGGCGCACCAGCCGCCACGCCACGGCCTCGGTGACCGTCCCGAGCCCGCTCGCGGCCGCGTAGCGGGCGACGTCCGTCTGGAAGACCGCGACGCTCGGCAGGCCGAGCCTGGCCGCCGCCGAGATGGCCTGGGCGCCGAGCAGGAACGGCGAGGCGACGTGCACGACGTCCGGGGCGAAGGCCGCGATCGCCCCGGCGACCTGGGGCCCGGGCAGCCCGACGGGGAACTGGCGGTACGCGACCGACGGGACGCGGTGGACGCGGGCGCCCGCGTAGGAGTCGTGCCCGCGTCCCGCCGGGGCGATGACGAGGGCCTCGTGGCCACGCCGCTCGAGGTGGTCGAGCACCCGCAGCACGCTGGTGGTCACGCCGTTCACGGTGGGCAGGAAACTCTCGGTCACGATGGCGACCCGCATGGGCACTCCTCGACTCGGCGTGGCACCAGGCTGCCGCGTGGTCGTGACCGGTCGGAGCCGGTGCCGTGACGGGCGGGTGTCGGGGCGGTGAACGGGTGCCCCGTGGCTCGCAGCGCGGCATCGCTAAGGTGGCCGACATGACCCCCCAGGACGCCGCCGACCGCTTCTACAGCATCATCCCCGCCGGGGGCATCGGCTCCCGCCTGTGGCCGCTCAGCCGCGCGGACGCGCCGAAGTTCCTGCACGACCTCACCGGCAGCGGGTCGACCCTGCTCCGCGGCACGTGGGACCGCCTCGCGCCCCTCGCCGGCGAGCAGCGCATCATGGTCGTCACCGGCCGCGCCCACCGAGCCGCGGTCGAGGCGCAGCTCCCTGCCCTCGCCGACCACAACGTCGTCCTCGAGAGCGAGCCGAAGGACTCGACGGCCGCCATCGGCCTCGCCGCGGCCATCCTGCGTCGGCGCGAACCGGACGTCATCGTCGGCTCGTTCGCGGCCGACCACGTGATCGCCGACGTCCGCGGCTTCGGACGCGCAGTGCGCGAGGCCATCGCCCTCGCCGACGCGGGCTGGATCGCGACCATCGGCATCACCCCGACCGAGCCCGCGATCGGCTTCGGCTACATCCACGTGGGGGAGGCGCTCGACGTCGAGGGAGCCCCGAGCGCCCGCAGGGTCGAGTCGTTCGTCGAGAAGCCCGACCTCCCCACCGCCGAGGGCTACGTCGCCGGGGGTGACCACCTCTGGAACGGGGGCATGTTCATCTCCCGTGCCGACCGCCTCCTGGACCAGCTCGGCGAGACGCGGCCCGAGCTGCTCGCGGGCCTGGAGGAGCTGGCCGAGGCGTGGGACACGTCGAGGCGCGGCGCCGTGGTCGACGCCGTCTGGCCGGGCCTCGAGAAGATCGCGATCGACTACACGGTCGCCGAGCCCGCGGCTGCGGCGGGTCGCCTCGCCGTCGTGCCCGGCGACTTCGACTGGGACGACGTCGGCGACTTCGCGTCGATCGCCAAGCTGCACTCGGGCGGTCGCAAGAGCGACCTCGCCATCCTCGGCGAGAACGCCCGCGTGCTGTCCGACGCCTCGAGCGGCATCGTCGTGGGGCACAGCGGCCGGCTCATCTCGCTGATCGGCGTGAACGACATCATCGTGGTCGACACCCCGGACGCCCTGCTGGTCACGACGACGGCGAACGCCCAGCGGGTCAAGAGCGTCGTCGACGCCCTCAAGCTCAGCGGCCGCAGCGACGTCCTCTGACGGGTCCGCGGGCCGTCCGGGGGCCGCCCCGGCGGTCCCCGTTGTTACGGCGCCGTTACGAGGTGGTCGCGTTCGTGTAACGCCTCCGCATCGGTCCGCCTCCGCGGTCCGGCCCGCTCGTCACAGTAGGTAACCTGTCGCCATACGTGCCCGGCTTCCCCTGTCGGGCTGCACCTTGGAGGACACCTTGACTACAACTGCGCGCAGGGCCGCCTACAGCGGCCTCGCCCTGGCGAGCACCGTCGCCATCCTGGCCGGCTGTGCGTCGGCACCCGAGGGCGACGACGCCTCCGGCGGATCGGCGTCCAGCGACTTCGTGCCCTGCATGGTCTCCGACGCGGGCGGGTTCGACGACAAGTCGTTCAACCAGCTCGGCTACGAGGGCCTCACCGAGGCTGCCGAGTCCCTCGGCGCCACGCCCCAGACCGTCGAGTCGGCCGACGAGACCGTCTACAACTCGAACATCGACAGCCTCGTCGCGAACGGCTGCAACCTGATCGTCACGGTCGGCTTCCTGCTCGCCGACGCCACCGGCGTCGCCGCCGAGGCGAACCCCGACGTCGACTTCGCGACGATCGACGACAGCTCGAACGACGCCGACAACGTGCGCCCGATCACCTTCAACACGTCGGAGGCCGCGTTCCTCGCCGGCTACGTCGCCGCGAGCTACTCGACGACCGGCACCGTGGGCACCATGGGCGGCCTGCAGATCCCGACCGTGACCATCTTCATGGACGGCTTCCAGGACGGCGTCGAGTACTACAACGAGCAGAAGGACGCCGACGTCCAGGTCGCGGGCGGCTGGGACGTCGCCGCGCAGTCCGGCGGCACGTTCACGGGCGGCTTCGAGGCCGGCACGCAGGCCAAGGCCAGCGCGCAGACGCTGATCGACCAGGACGCCGACGTCATCATGGCCGTGGGCGGTCCGATCTACCAGAGCGCCGCCGAGGCCATCCGCGACTCGGGCAAGGACATCGCCATGATCGGCGTCGACTCCGACACCTACGAGACCGACTCGGCCAACGCGGACCTCTTCCTCACCTCCGTCCTGAAGGGCATCAAGCAGGCCACGAACGACGTCGTGACCAGCGCCGCCGACGGCGACTTCACCAACGAGCCCTACGTGGGCACCCTCGAGAACGACGGCGTCGGCATCGCGCCGTTCCACGACTTCGAGAGCAAGGTCGACAGCAGCCTGCAGGGCGAGCTGGACGACATCAAGGCGGGCATCATCGACGGCTCGATCGAGGTCGAGTCGCCCTCCGCACCGAAGAGCTGAGTCGCTGCCCCGTCAGCACCAGCACTCGCACCACCCAGCGTCAGGCATCGATTAGCATCAACTGACCGAGGGCCCGGGGCGGACGGTCTCGACCGTTCGTCCTGGGCCCTTCCCACGCCTACACCCGAGGTAGATCAACGATGAAGCTCGAGCTCAAGGGCATCACGAAGCGATTCGGCGCACTGACCGCCAACGACCACATCAGCCTCACAGTTGAGCCTGGTGAGATCCACTGCCTGCTGGGCGAGAACGGCGCCGGCAAGTCCACGCTCATGAACGTCCTGTACGGCCTGTACCAGGCAGAGGAGGGCGAGATCCTGCTCGACGACGTCGTCCAGCACTTCTCCGGCCCTGGCGACGCCATGGCGGCCGGCATCGGCATGGTGCACCAGCACTTCATGCTCGTGCCGGTCTTCACCGTCGCCGAGAACGTCATGCTCGGCCACGAGGAGACGAAGGCGGGCGGCCTCCTCGACCTCGCCGCCGCCCGTGCGAAGGTGCGCGAGATCTCCGGCCGCTTCGGCTTCGACATCGACCCCGACGCCCTCGTGGAGGAGCTGCCGGTCGGGGTCCAGCAGCGCGTCGAGATCATCAAGGCCCTGTCGCGCGACGCCGAGGTCCTCGTCTTCGACGAGCCCACAGCCGTGCTCACCCCGCAGGAGACCGACGAGCTGATGGGCATCATGCGCCAGCTCCGCGACGCTGGCACGGGCATCGTCTTCATCACGCACAAGCTGCGCGAGGTGCGCGAGGTCGCCAGCCGCATCACGGTCATCCGGCTCGGCAAGGTCGTCGGCGAGGCCGAGCCCACGGCCACCAACGCCGAGCTCGCCTCGCTCATGGTGGGCCGAGCCGTCGAGCTCACCGTGCAGAAGTCGCCCGCCGAGCCCGGCGAGCCCGCGCTCGTCGTCGAGAACCTGAGGGTCGTGGACGCGATCGGGCAGGTCGTCGTCGACGACGTCTCCTTCGAGGTCCGCCGCGGCGAGGTCCTCGCCATCGCGGGCGTCCAGGGCAACGGCCAGACCGAGCTCACCGAGGCGATCCTCGGACTGCAGAGCCGGGTGGAGGGACGAGTGCACCTCGACGGCGCCGACATCACCGGGCACAGCGTGCGCCGCGTCCTCGACGCCGGTGTCGGCTTCGTGCCCGAGGACCGCAACGAGGACGGCCTGGTCGGGGCCTTCACCGTCGCGGAGAACCTCATGCTCGACCGCTCGCAGTCCGGGCCCTTCGTCCGGCGGGGCTCCCTCCGGCTCGCCGAGCTCGCCCGGTTCGCCGTCGAGAAGGTCAAGGAGTTCGACATCCGCACCCAGGGCATCACGACGCCGGCCGGTCGCCTCTCCGGCGGCAACCAGCAGAAGGTCGTGCTCGCCCGCGAGCTCAGCCGTGACCTCCGCCTCTTCGTCGCCGCCCAGCCCACCCGGGGCATCGACGTCGGCTCGATCGAGTTCGTCCACAAGCGCATCGTCGCCACGCGCGACTCCGGTGTGCCCGTCATCGTCGTCTCGACCGAGCTGGACGAGGTCGTCGCCCTCGCCGACCGCATCGCGGTCATGTACCGCGGCACGATCATCGGCATCGTCCCCGCCGACACCCCGAGAGACGTCCTGGGTCTCATGATGGCCGGCGAGATGCCGCACGGAACGGAGCAGGCAGCGTGACCGACGCCACCCCCTCGACCACCCCCGCCCCGGAGAGGCCCGCGCCCCCGGTGCCCGGAGCACCGGAGAAGCAGGACGACAGGGGCTCGCGCCTCCTGCGCGAGATCACGACGGGCAACGCGGCCATCTCGGTCCTCGCCGTCGTGCTCGCACTCGTCATCTCCGGCGTGCTCATCGCCTTCACGACCCCCGCCGTCCAGGCGACCACGGGCTACTTCTTCAGCCGGCCGGCGGACTTCTTCCAGGCCTTCTGGACGACCGTCAGCTCCGCCTACTCGTCCCTGTTCCAGGGGGCGGTCTACAACTTCCGCGTCGACGGCTTCGCGGCCGGCATCCGGCCCCTCACCGAGACGCTCAACTACTCGGTCCCGCTCATCGCGGCCGGGCTGGGCGTGGCCCTCGCGTTCCGGGTGGGCCTGTTCAACATCGGTGCCCGGGGCCAGATCCTCATCGCAGCCGCAGCCGCAGGCTGGGTCGGCTTCTCGTTCGACCTGCCGATCTGGGTGCACCTCCCGCTCGCCCTGCTCGCGGGCATCGCCGGCGGTGCCGTCTGGGGCGGCATCGTGGGCCTGCTCAAGGCCCGCACCGGCGCACACGAGGTCATCCTCACGATCATGCTCAACTACGTGGCCTTCTACCTGATCGCCTACATGCTGCGCACCCCGGGCCTGCTCCAGGCGCCCGGCAGCCCGAACCCGAAGGCGCCCGCGACGCTGCCGTCGGCGATCCTGCCCGACCTCTTCGGCTCGCGGTACAACCTCAACCTCGGCTTCGTCATCGTCGTCGTCATCACCGCGGTCGTCTGGTGGCTGATCAACCGGTCGACCCTCGGCTTCCGGTTCCGCGCGGTGGGCGAGAACCCCCACGCGGCCCGCACCGCCGGCATGAACGTCAAGAACATCTACCTGTACGCGATGCTCATCTCCGGTGCGCTCGCGGGCGTGGCGGGGTCGACCCAGGTCCTGGGCACCCTCACGACCGGCTTCAGCTCGGGCATCGACGCCGGCATCGGGTTCGACGCCATCACCGTCGCCCTGCTCGGCCGGTCGCGACCCTGGGGCGTCTTCGGCGCCGGCATCCTGTTCGGCGCCCTGAAGGCCGGCGGCTACTCGATGCAGGCGGCCGACGGCGTGCCGATCGACATCGTCCTCGTCGTCCAGTCCCTCATCGTCCTGTTCGTGGCGGCGCCGCCGCTCGTCCGCAGCATCTTCCGCCTGCCCGCCCCCGGAGCCCGTCCGGTGCGCAAGGCCTCGACCAAGGAGGCGGTGGTGACCAAGTGAGCACCCTCAGCCCCGACACCGCGGTGCCCGCCGCGCCGTCGCCCGAGCTCTCGACCGTGGCGACGCGGAGCCTGAAGGCCCCGATCGCCTTCGGCGTCTTCACGGTGATCGCCGCCGTGCTCTTCGTCGGCTTCTCCCGCGACGGCGACAGCACCTTCCGCCTCGCGACCGCGACGGACTTCGTCCAGCTGCCGGACGCCGTCCTGCCCTCGGCAGCGACGGGGACGGTTCTGACGGTGCTGCTCGCCGTCGTCACCGGCGTCGCGACCGTCCTGGCCCTCCAGGCCAAGCGCGTGCCGATCTGGCTCGTCGCGGCCTTCGGCGTGGTCTTCCTCGTCGCCTTCCTCACCTGGACCAGCGCCGGGGCCCGGATCCCCGTGCCCGGCCTCCTCCTGGGCGCGCTCGCCCTGAGCACGCCGCTGATCTTCGGCGCCCTGGGCGGCGTCATCAGCGAGCGGGTCGGCGTCGTCAACGTCGCCATCGAGGGGCAGCTGCTCGCCGGCGCCTTCGTCTCGGCCGTCGTCGCGTCGGCGACGGGGTCTGCCTACGTGGGCCTCGCCTCCGCGATGGTGGCCGGCGTGCTCGTGTCGATGGTCCTGGCCGTCTTCAGCATCCGCTACATCGTCGACCAGGTGATCGTGGGCGTCGTGCTCAACGTGCTCGTCACGGGCCTGACGAGCTTCCTGTACTCGCAGGTCCTCACGAAGTCGGACGCCCTCAACCAGGGCGTCCGGTTCCCGCAGCTGCCGATCCCGGGGCTCAGCCAGATCCCGATCGTCGGGCCGGTGTTCTTCCGCCAGACGATCATCGTGTACCTCATGTACGTCGCGATCGCCGTGGTCTTCTACGGGCTCTTCCGCACCCGCTGGGGGCTGCGCCTCCGCGCGGTCGGCGAGCACCCGCAGGCCGCCGACACCGTGGGCATCAAGGTCAACGCGACCCGCTTCTGGAACGTCTCGCTCGCGGGCGCGATCGCCGGTCTCGGCGGGGCGTACTTCACGCTCGGCTCGCTGGGCAACTTCCAGAAGGAGATGACGGCCGGGGCCGGCTTCATCGCCCTCGCGGCGGTCATCTTCGGCCGCTGGGACCCGATCAGGGCCACGCTCGCGGCGCTCCTCTTCGGCTTCGCCTCGAACCTGCAGAACGTGCTCGGGGCGATCGGGTCGCCGGTGCCGAGCGAGTTCATGCTCATGCTGCCGTACGTCGTCACGATCTTCGCCGTCGCCGGCCTCGTCGGCCAGTCCCGGGGCCCGGCCGCGTCCGGCAAGCCCTACGTCAAGTCGTGAGCGTCGCCGAGACGACCGACTGGGAGGCGCTCCGTCAGGCCGCCCGGGAGGCGATGACCAAGGCGTACGTGCCGTACTCGGGGTTCCCGGTGGGGGCCGCCGCGCTGACCGCCGACGGCCGTCTCGTCACCGGCTGCAACATCGAGAACGCCTCGTACGGCATCACCCTGTGCGCCGAGTGCTCGCTCGTCACCGACCTCGTCATGGGAGGCGGCGGCCAGCTCGTCGCGTTCGCCTGCGTCGACGGCAACGGCGGCGTGCTGATGCCCTGCGGCCGGTGCCGCCAGCTGCTCTACGAGCACTCCCACGAGACGATGGTGCTCGACACCGTCTCCGGCCTCAAGACCATCGACGAGGTGATCCCGGACGCCTTCGGGCCCCGTCAACTCGAGCAGTACCGCGACTCGCAGTCGTAGCTAGGAGCACCACCATGACCAGCCTCACCACCGCCTCCTCGGCAGCCGTCGAGCCCTTCGACACCGTCGACCTCATCCGCGTGAAGCGCCGCGGCGACGCCCTCGAGACCCCCCAGATCGACTGGCTGATCGACGCGTACACGCGCGGCTACGTCGCTGACGAGCAGATGGCCGCGCTCACCATGGCGATCTTCCTCAACGGCATGGAGCGCCGCGAGATCCGCGACATGACGCTGGCGATGATCCGCAGCGGCGAGACGATGGACTTCACGGGCCTCGGCAAGACGACGGTCGACAAGCACTCGACCGGGGGAGTGGGCGACAAGATCACCCTTCCCCTGGCGCCCTTGGTCGCGTCCTTCGGGGTCGCCGTCCCGCAGCTCTCGGGCCGCGGCCTCGGGCACACGGGCGGCACGCTCGACAAGCTCGAGTCGATCCCCGGCTGGCAGGCGTCGATCTCGAACGAGCGCATGCGCGAGATCATGGCCGACTCGGGTGCGGTCGTCTGCGCCGCCGGCTCGGGCCTCGCCCCCGCCGACGGCAAGCTCTACGCGCTCCGCGACATCACCGGGACGGTCGAGGCGATCCCGCTGATCGCGTCGTCGATCATGAGCAAGAAGATCGCGGAGGGCACGGCCGCGCTCGTGCTCGACGTCAAGTTCGGCTCGGGCGCCTTCATCCAGGACATCGAGCAGTCGCGACTGCTGGCGCAGACCATGGTCGACCTGGGCAAGGACGCGGGCGTCGCGACGACCGCCCTGCTCACCGACATGAACGTCCCCCTCGGCCTCACGATCGGCAACGCGCTCGAGGTGCGCGAGTCGGTCGAGACCCTCGCCGGAGGCGGTCCGTCCGACATCCGGGAGCTCACGGTCGCGCTCGCCCGCGAGATGCTCACGCTGGCGGGTCAGCCCGACGCCGACGTCGAGGCCGCCCTCGACGACGGCCGGGCGATGGACGCCTGGAAGACCATGATCCGGGCCCAGGGCGGCGACCCCGACGCGGCCCTGCCCACCGCCCGCGAGACGCACGTGGTCACCGCGGCACGCAGCGGCTTCGTCACCGACCAGCAGGCGCTGCCCTTCGGCATCGGTGCCTGGCGCCTCGGCGCCGGTCGTGCCCGCAAGCAGGACCCGGTCCAGGCCGCCGCCGGCATCGAGCTGCACGCCAAGCTCGGCGACGCCGTCGTCGAGGGTCAGCCGCTCTTCACCCTGCACGCCGACGAGCCCGCGCGGTTCGAGCGCGCCCTCGAGGCCGTCGAGGGCGCGTGGACCATCGGCGACGAGCGCGTCGAGCGCGGCCCGCTGGTCGCCGGTCGCGTCTCCTGACCCGCAGTCGGCGACCCCCAGCGGCGTGACGGTCGGCGGCGGTAGCCTTGTCCCATGAGCGCACCGGACAAGGACTACCGCCTGCCTGACGGCGGACCCCGCATCGCCCCCCTGCCGAAGGTGTCGTTGCACGACCACCTCGACGGTGGGCTGCGGCCCCAGACCATCGTCGAGCTGGCCGACGAGATCGGCTACGAGCTGCCCGTCACGGGCGGGGCCGACGAGCTGGGGCGCTGGTTCGTCGACAGCGCCGACTCCGGCAACCTGCCCGACTACCTGAAGACATTCGACGTCACGACCGCGGTCATGCAGACCGAGGCAGGCCTCGAACGCGTCGCCCGCGAGTTCGTGCTCGACCTGGCCGCCGACGGCGTGGTGCACGGCGAGGTCCGCTGGGCCCCCGAGCAGCACCTGCAGGGCGGGCTGAGCCTCGACCAGACCGTCGAGGCGGTCCAGCGCGGCATCGAGGAGGCGATCGACCAGCTCGACGGCGAGGGCCACGTCATCTCGATCGGCCAGCTGGTCACGGCCATGCGGCACGCCGACCGCGGCCTCGAGATCGCACAGCTCGCGATCAAGCACCGCGAGGCCGGCGTGATCGGCTTCGACATCGCCGGTGCCGAGGCGGGCTTCCCCGCGTCGAACCAGCGACCGGCCTTCGACCTGCTGGCGCGCGAGTTCATGCCCGTCACCGTCCACGCGGGCGAGGCCGACGGCCTCGAGAGCATCCGCAGCGCCCTCCTCGACGGGCGCGCCCTCCGCCTCGGGCACGGCGTCCGCCTCGCCGAGGACATCCGGGTCGTCGGGTCGGCGGGCGAGCAGACGACGGTCGAGCTCGGCCCGATCGCCGCGTGGGTCCGCGACCGCGAGATCGCCCTCGAGCTCTCGCCGCAGTCGAACCTCCAGACCGGTGCCATCGCCGCCTGGGGCCGCGACCTCGACGACCACCCCTTCGACCTGCTCTACCAGCTCGGCTACTGCGTCACGGTCAACACCGACAACCGCCTGATGAGCGACACCAGCCTGACGAAAGAGCTCGCGCTGCTCGCCCAGGCGTTCGACTACGGCCTGTCCGACCTGGAGACGTTCCAGCTCAACGCCGCGGCGTCGAGCTTCCTGCCCCTCGAGGACCGCGAGGCGCTGGCCGACCGCATCACGGCGGGCTTCGGGGAGGTCTGACCGTGGCGCTCCCGTCCCTGCCGGACTCGGCCGTCGTCATCGCGGCCGACGCCCCCGACTGGCGTGCCGCCGTCCTGCGGGCGGGCGACGCGCTGGTCGCCTCTGGCTCGACGCGCGACGGCTACGGCGACGAGATGGTCCGCATGATCGAGGAGCACGGCCCGTACGTCGTCATCGCGCCCGGTCTCGTGCTGGCGCACGCCCGCCCCGACGAGAGCGTCCTGCAGGACGGCCTCGCGGTGGTGACCCTCGCCGAGCCGGTGCCCTTCGGCCACCCGCACAACGACCCCGTGAGCGTCGTCCTCGGCCTCGCGGTGGAGTCCGTGGGCGGCCACCTCGAGTCCATCGCCGACCTCGCGAACGTCTTCAACGACTCCACGGTGATCCCGGCGCTGGCGACCGCCACGAGCGCCGACGAGGTCCGTCGGCTGATGGGGATGACAGCGTGAAGATCGTGACCATCTGCGGTGCCGGCATCGGCAGCAGCGGGATCCTCAAGGTCAACGCGGAGCGCGTCCTGGCGCGGCTCGACATCGAGGCCGACGTGGTCGCGGCGGACGTCGCCTCCATCGGCGCCGTCGCGGACGACGCGCAGGTCATCCTCACGTCGCAGGAGTTCGTCGAGGCGATCGGGGCGACCTTCGCGGACGTCATCGTCATCCAGAACCACTTCGACCAGGCCGAGCTCACCGAGAAGCTGCAGCGCTCGCTCGGCTGAGCGAGGGTGCCCACCCGGGCACGCGACGAGGAGGGGCCAGGACGCACGACGTGCGACCTGGCCCCTCCTGTGCTCGGCGAGCCTGTCGGCTCGCAGCCTCGGCTAGCTCAGCAGCTCGCGCATCCCTGCGTCGAGGTCGGCGACGGCCGCCTCAGCGGCGACGCGGCGGTCGCGAGCGTCGCCCTCGGTGCTGGAGGCGTCGATGTAGACCTTGAGCTTGGGCTCGGTGCCGCTGGGGCGCACGATGACCCGTGACCCGTCGGTGAACCAGTAGCGCAGCACGTCGCCGGCGGGGAACCCGCCGAAGCCGTCGCGGAAGTCGTCGACACGGTCGACGCGGTGCGAGCCCACGGTCGCGGGAGGCGCCTCCCGCAGTCGCCTCGTCAGCCGCCCGATCTCGGCGAGGTCGTCGACCCGCAGCGAGATCTGCGACGACGCGTACGCCCCGAAGCGCTCGTCGAAGGCGACGAGGTGCTCCGCGACGGTCGAGCCGGCGGCGCTGAGCTCGGCCGCCAGCGCGAGGAAGTCGACGGCGGCGGAGATGCCGTCCTTGTCGCGGACCTTCTCGGGGTCGACGAGGTAGCCGAGGGCCTCCTCGTAGCCGTACAGCAGCCCGCCCACGCGGGAGACCCACTTGAAGCCGGTGAGGGTGTCGACGTAGTCCAGGTCGTAGCGACGTGCGACCTCACGGAGGGCCGGCGACGAGACGATGCTCGCGGCGAGGGTGCCGTCGACGTCGTCCCGCCGGGCGCGCTCTGCGGCGCGCCAGCCGAGCAGTGCACCGACCTCGTTGCCCGAGAGACGGCGCCAGCCGTCGGCCGTCGGCACGGCGACGGCGAGCCGGTCGGCGTCGGGGTCGTTGGCGATCACCAGGTCGGCCTCGACGCGGTCGGCGGTGGCGAAGGCGAGGTCGAGCGCGCCCGGCTCCTCGGGGTTGGGGAACGCCACGGTCGGGAAGTCGGGGTCGGGCGCGGACTGCTCGGCGACGGGGATCGGCTCGACGAAGCCCGCCTGGGCGAAGACCCGACGGGCGACCTCCCACCCGACGCCGTGCATCGCCGTGTAGACGACGCGGGGCTGCGTGCCGGAGGCGGCGGTGCCGGCGAGCGCCGCCGTGCGGCGGACGTACTCGCCCACGAGGTCGTCGCCGGCCTCGGTCCAGTCGTCCGACCGGGGCAGCTCGCTCAAGGGGCGGGTGGCCGCGTCGTCGATGTGGGCCGCGATCTCGGCATCGATCGGCGCGACGATCTGCGACCCCGCGTCGACCCCGCCCAGGTACACCTTGTAGCCGTTGTCCCGTGCGGGGTTGTGGCTCGCCGTCACCATGACGCCGGCGCTGACGTCGAGGTGGCGGACCGCGAAGGCCAGCACGGGCGTGGGCAGGGCGCGGGGGAGGATCGTCGTGCGGACGCCGGCCGCAGCCATGATCTCGGCCGTGTCCCGGGCGAAGACCGCGCTGTTCTTGCGCCCGTCGTAGCCGATCACGATCGAGGGGGCGCTCTCGCGACCGGTGAGGAACGCCGCGAACCCGGCCGCGGCCTGCGCGACGAGCACGCGGTTCATCCGTGCCGAGCCGGCTCCGAGAGCACCACGGAGCCCGGCGGTGCCGAAGGCGAGGCGCGAGTCGAAGCGGTCGCGCAGGTCGGCCAGGGCGGCGGCGTCGCCGGCCTCGACCGCCGCGAGTACGGCGTCGAGCTCGTCGCGCGTCTCGGCGTCCGGGTCCTGGTCACGCCACGAGCGGGCGGCGGCGACCAGGGCGACCTCGTCGACCCGTGCCGCGTGGTCGGTCACAGGGCCGCCACGATGCGAGCCAACAGCTGGCTGATGGCGGCCTCGGCGTCCTTGCCTGCCTGGAGCACCTCCTGGTGGCTCAGTGGCGTCTTCTGGATGCCGGCGGCGAGGTTCGTGATGAGCGACATGCCGAGCACCTCCATGCCGGCCTCGCGGGCGGCGATGGCCTCGAGAGCGGTGGACATGCCCACGATGTGGCCGCCCATGGCCTTCGCCATCTGGACCTCGGCGGGCGTCTCGTAGTGCGGCCCGCGGAACTGGGTGTAGACGCCCTCGTCGAGGGTCGGGTCGATGCCCTTGGCGAGCTCGCGCAGACGCGCCGAGTAGAGGTCGGTGAGGTCGATGAAGGTGGCGCCCTCGAGGGGGCTGTCCGCCGTGAGGTTGATGTGGTCGCTGATCAGGACGGGACTGCCGGGCGTCCACGTCTCCTTGATGCCGCCGGCGCCGTTCGTGAGGATCATCGTCCGGGCGCCCGTGGCGGCGGCGGTCCGGACGCTGTGCACGACGCGGCGGACGCCGTGGCCCTCGTAGTAGTGCGTGCGGGCGCCGATGACGAGGGCGTTCTTCCCGCTCGGCAGCGCGATGCTGCGGATCGAGCCCGTGTGGCCGACGACCGCCGAGGCGCTGAAGCCCGTGATCTCGGTCGCCGGGATCTCAGCGGTGGTCTCGCCGATCAGGTCGGCGGCCTTGGCCCAGCCGCTGCCCAGGGTGAGGGCGACGTCGTGGTGGGCTACGCCGGTCGCCTCGGCGATCTGGGCGGCGGCGGTGCGGGCGACCTCGAAGGGGTCGGCGGCACCGTCGAGGGGGTGCGTGGGTGTCTCGGACATGCCGTCCACCCTAGTTCCCGCGCCCCGGCTCGCCCCTTTGCCTCCCCCTCCTCGTTCAGGAAGTCTCTGCCTGAGCCGTGCGGTGGGGGGAGCCGTGTTCCTGACTCGTGCACTGTTCAGGAAGTCGGGACCGTCAGGTCCTGCATGCTGTGCGTCCAGCGGGCCCGGCATGGTCACTACGCGAGGCTCGACGCAGCCACGGACGCAGTCGCCGCCGTTCGTCTCGGCGGGCGCCTCGCGGGTCCGTCCGCCGCTTCCGTGCACGGGCTCTGGGCGGGGTACGACCGTCGACTGCACGTCTCCGTCCCCCGCCACGCGTCGCGCCTCAGGGACGCGCGCCGGGCAGCACCGGGGGGAGGAGGAGCGCCCAGGTCGGCCGACGACTCGGTGGTGGTCCACTGGACCGACACCGAGCCCCTCGACCTGGGCGAGCCGTGCTGGCTGTCGCCGGTCGTCGTCTGCCTCCGCCAGATGGTCGCGTGGTGCGACGAGATGACGGCGGTCGCGTGCGTCGACACGGCCCTGCAGGCCTCTCTCGTCGGTCTCGACGACCTCACGGCAGGTGTGGAGGGCCACGGTCCTCGAGCGCGTGCCGTGCTCCGGAGGTGCCGTCAGGGGTCGGACTCGGGAGTCGAGTCGATCGTGCGGCAGGCCCTCGCTGTGAGAGGTGTGGAGGTCGAGCAACAGGTCGTGGTGACGTCGGTCGGGCCGAGCGACATGCGCTGCGAGGTCGTCGTGGTCAGGCGCTCCGCGCGCTGGTGGAACTGGACGGCTTCGCTTTCCACTCGCGGCGGGACGCGTTCGACCGGGACCGGAGGAAGGACGCGGAGTCCGCATCGGCCGGCTACACGACCCTGCGGTTCAGCGCCGACCAGGTCGAACGTGATCTCGGGGAGGTCAGTGACACGGTCGTCCGCGTTCGCGACGCGCACGATGCAGGAAAGGACGAGCCGGAGTTCCTGAGCCGTGCACAGTTCAGGACGATCTGACCCCTCATTGCGAGGATCAGGACGGATCTTCCTGAATGAAAGAGGAGGAGGGGGAAGGGGGCGAGCGCGGGCTAGTCGATGCTGAGGAGGACGTGGCCCGACGAGACAGTCTCGCCGACGGCGGCCGAGATGCCCGAGACGACCCCGTCGCGGTGGGCCGCGACCGGCTGCTCCATCTTCATGGCCTCGAGCACGAGCACGAGGTCGCCCTTGACGACCTGCTGGCCCTCCTCGACGGCGAGCTTGACGACCGTCGCCTGCATGGGCGACTTCACCTCGGCGCCCGTGGAGGTGACCACGGCGCCGCGACCGGAGCCGCGGCGGCGGGGGGCAGCCGCAGGAGGCGCGGTGCGCGCGCCGAGACCGGCGGGCAACGAGACCTCGACGCGCTTGCCGCCGACCTCGACCACGACGGTGGTGCGCTGGTCGTCGGGGCGGGGAGCCTCGGCCTCGCCGCTCCACGCGGGGATGTCGTTGACGAAGTCGGTCTCGATCCACCGGGTGTAGATCGAGAACGGCTCGCCGCCTTCGGGGGCGAACGCCGGGTCGCGGACGATCGCGCGGTGGAAGGGCAACACGGTGGGCAGGCCGGCGACCTCGAACTCGTCGAGGGCACGCCGCGAGCGCTCGAGGGCGTCCTCGCGCGACGAGCCGGTGACGATCAGCTTGGCGAGCAGCGAGTCGAACGAGCCGCTGATCTCGTCGCCGGCCTGGACGCCGCTGTCGACGCGGACGCCGGGGCCGCCCGGCGCCTTGAAGACGTGCACGGGGCCGGGGGCGGGCATGAAGCCCCGGCCCGCGTCCTCGCCGTTGATGCGGAACTCGAACGAGTGGCCGCGGGGCTCGGGGTCGCCGTACTCGAGCACGCCGCCCTCGGCGAGGCGGAACTGCTCGCGGACGAGGTCGATGCCCGTGATCTCCTCGGAGACGGGGTGCTCGACCTGGAGGCGGGTGTTGACCTCGAGGAACGACACCGTGCCGTCCTTGCCGATCAGGAACTCGCAGGTGCCCGCGCCGACGTAGCCGACCTCGCGGAGGATCGCCTTGGACGACTCGTAGAGCGCGGTGGTCTGCGCCTCGGTCAGGAACGGGGCGGGCGCCTCCTCGACGAGCTTCTGGTGACGGCGCTGCAGCGAGCAGTCGCGCGTCGACACGACGACGACGTTGCCGTGCGCGTCGGCGAGGCACTGGGTCTCGACGTGGCGGGGCTGGTCGAGGTACTTCTCGACGAAGCACTCGCCGCGGCCGAAGGCGGCGACGGCCTCGCGGACGGCCGAGTCGAACATCTCGGGCACCTCGTCGCGGGTGCGGGCGACCTTGAGGCCGCGTCCGCCGCCGCCGAAGGCCGCCTTGATGGCGACGGGCAGGCCGTGCTGGTCGACGAAGTCGAGCACCTCGTCGGCGCCCGAGACGGGGTTGAGGGTGCCGGGTGCGAGCGGTGCGCCGACGCGCTCGGCGATGTGCCGGGCGCTGACCTTGTCGCCGAGCTGTTCGATCGCCTCGGGGGAGGGGCCGATCCAGACGAGCCCCGCGGCGGTCACGGCGCGCGCGAAGTCGGCGTTCTCGGCGAGGAACCCGTAGCCGGGGTGCACGGCGTCGGCCCCCGAGCGGCGGGCGACCGAGAGGATCTTGTCGATGACGAGGTAGGTCTCGGCGCTCGTCGTGCCGCCGAGCGCGTAGGCCTCGTCGGCGAGGCGGGCGTGCTGCGCGTCCCTGTCCTGGTCGGCGTAGACGGCGACGCTGCCGATCCCGCTGTCGCGCGCTGCGCGGACGACCCGGACCGCGATCTCTCCACGGTTGGCGATGAGGACCTTGCTGATGGACGGCATAGTTCCCCACCCTATTGCGCCACCCGCAGCCTCCTTTGGCTGACGTGCACGAAAACACGCAGGAGGCGCGTGAGGATTGCTACAAAGCGCCGGAGGTCGGTGTCGTCCACAGCTCGTGCCACGACACCCCGAAGCCACGAACCAGCGAGCGCAGCACCGGCACCGACAGGCCGACGACGGCGCTCGGCGTGCCCTCGATGTGGGTGATGAACGCGGAGGCGCGGCCGTCGATGGTGAAGGCGCCCGCGACCTCGAGCGGCTCGCCGGTCTCGACGTAGGCGGCGAGCTCCTCCGGCTCCAGGTCGTCGGCGAAGACCAGGTCGGCGCTCGCGACGGCGCCCGCGCCGCCCGACGGGAACGCCGCGTCGGCGCGGGGCGAGCCCCCGCGGTGGTCGATCAGCCAGTGCCCCGACCAGAGGGTTCCCCGGCCGACCTCGGCCATGCGACGCCAGCGATCGAGGGCGAGGGCGGGCTCGTGGGGCTTGCCGTGCACCTCGCCGTCGAACTCGAATGCGCTGTCGCCCCCGAGGACGAGACCGTCGAGGGGGTGCCCGTCGACGGTCACGTCGAGGACGGCCTCCGCCTTCGCCCTGGCCAGGAGCGAGACGGTCTCGGAGGCGGTGAGGGCTCGGCCCGTCGCCTCCTCGGCCCGCGCGACCGCCGCCTCCTCGTCGACGCCCGGGCTGATCAGCACCGGCTCGACGCCTGCGGCCCGCAGGAGCGCGAGGCGTGCGGGGGAGGTGCTGGCCAGGTAGAGGGGAACGGTCATGTCCGCCAGCCTGGCAGACTCGGAGCATGGGAGACATGCTGGGCCGCGAGGTCGAACTGGACGTGACCGGGATCGCACACGGGGGCATCTCGGTGGCGCGCCTCGACGGGCGGGTCGTCTTCGTGTCGGACACGCTGCCGGGCGAGAAGGTCCTCGCGCGCGTCGCCGACGACCGCAAGAAGTCGTTCTGGCGGGCCGAGACGGTCTCGGTCGTCGAGGCCAGCCCGCACCGGCGCGAGCACGTCTGGTCCGCGGCGTCCGTCGACCGCGCTCCGGAGGACCGCGCCGGCGGCGCCGAGTTCGGGCACATCGAGCTGGGCCACCAGCGCGAGCTCAAGTCGCAGGTGGTCCGCGACGCCCTCACGCGGACCGGCGGGCTCCCCGACGAGCAGGCGACCGTCGCCGTCGAGGCGCTCCCTGGCGACGACGAGCGCGGAGGGACGGGCTGGCGCACGCGGGTGCGCCTGCACCTCGACGCCGAGGGCCGCCCCGGGCAGTACGCCGCCCGGTCGCACCGCGTCGTGCGGGTCGCCGACCTGCCCCTCGCGACCCCCGAGGTCGCCGAGGCCGCTCCGCTCGCCGACGCGTTCCCCGGCGAGGAGCACGTCGACGTGCTGGCGCCGAGCACGGGAGGCGCCCGCCTGATCATCGGCGGCCAGGCGCCCAGCACGGTCACCGAGGTCGTCGGCGACCGCACGTTCCAGCTCGACGACGGCGGCTTCTGGCAGGTGCACCGCCACGCCGCCGCGACGCTGACCGCCGCCGTCCAACAGATGGTCGACCCCGAGCGCTTCGAGCCCGGGGCGGCCAACCTCGACCTCTACGGCGGCGTGGGGCTCCTCGCGGCCGCCGTGGGCGACGCGTTCGGCAGCCGCGTCCGCATCACGAGCGTCGAGAGCGACGAGCGCGCGACCGAGCACGCGTCCGAGAACCTGGCCGACTGGCTCGGCGCCTCGGCCGTCACCGGCCGGGTCGACCGGTGGGTGCGCCAGGCCGCCGCCCAGGCGACCTCGGCCGAGCGCGACCGCTTCCGCTCCGCGACGGTCGTCCTCGACCCGCCGCGCTCGGGGGCCGGTCGACCCGTGGTCGACGGCATCGCGGAGCTCGCCCCGGCGCAGGTCGTCTACGTCGCCTGCGACCCCGTCGCCCTCGCCCGTGACCTCGCGCTCTTCCGCGACCACGGGTACGACGTCGACGCGATCAGGGCCTTCGACCTGTTCCCCAGCACGCACCACGTCGAGACGGTGGTCCGGCTGCTCCGTCGGTGACTCCCCGTCACGTTACGATGACGACGTTGACGACCCGGAATTCAGGGACCGGGTCGCACGCGAACGAAGGACCATCGTGACCGACACCTCGACGGACGCTCCGGCGTCGACGACCCCCGCCCCCGTCCGCGTCGCCATCGTGGACGACCACGAGTCGGTGAGGCTCGGCATCCAGGCGGCCTGCCAGGCCGAGGGCTTCGACGTCGTGCTGACCGCGGCCGGCGTGCAGGAGCTGGTGGAGTCGCTGGCGGGCCGCGAGGTCGACGTCGTCGTCCTCGACCTCTCGCTCGGCGACGGCTCGACGGTCACCGAGAACGTGAAGCGCGTCCAGGCGACCGGCTCCGCCGTGCTCGTGCACAGCATCGCCGACCGGGTGGCGAGCGTCCGTGAGGCGCTCGCCGCGGGCGCGGCCGGCGTCATCCCCAAGTCCTCCGCGACGAAGACGGTGATGGCCGCCGTCGCGACCGTCGCCCGCGGAGACGTGCTCAACAACCTCGAGTGGGCCAGCGCGATCGACGCCGACCGCGACTTCGCCAAGGCCCAGCTCGGCCGGCGCGAGCGCGAGATCCTGCACCTCTACGCCTCGGGCCTGCCCCTCAAGCTCGCCGCCCAGCAGCTCGGCATCGGCTACTCGACCGCTCGGGAGTACCTCGACCGCATCCGCGTCAAGTACGTCGAGGTGGGGCGACCGGCGCCCACGAAGGTCGACCTGCTCCGGCGTGCCGTCGAGGACGGCATCCTGCCGGGACTCGACGCGGACGGCGATGGCCGCTGAGCCCCTGCCGGCGCTGACGCCGCCGACGACGCGCTCGGCGCGGAACCCGATCAGCCGTGCCCTGTTCGACAAGGTGCTCGGCCGGGTCATCGCCCTCGCCGGGCTCATCTTCGGCCTGCAGGCGCTGCCGACGACGATGGTGCAGATCGAGGTCATGCAGGTGGCGTGGGCCTGGCTCATCGGGCTGGGGATGCTCGGCGCCATCGTGGCCGTCGGCGTCGCGAGCGTCGTGGTGCGCGGAGTCGAGACGACCTGCGCCATCCTCGCGGTGTCCTACCTCGTGGCGATCGTCACGTGGCCCCTGGCGGTCGTCGACCCCGACCAGGTCCTCGCCGGCGTGCCGTGGCTCTGGTACCTCTGCACCGTCGCCACCGCGGCGGCCGCCTACGCCTTCTCCGCGTGGATCGCGATCGGCTACTCGGTCGTGGTCCCGCTCGTCTACGGCGCGATCCGGCTGACCCCGTCGGGAGGCGGCGAGTCGCTGGCGCGCGCCGCCCTCGACTCGACCTACGCGATCCTGCTCGGCGGGGCCGTGCTCGTGCTCGTGCTCATCCTGCGCCAGGCGAGCGCGGCCGTGGACGCCGCCCAGGCCACGGCCGTCGCCCGGTACTCGGGGGCGATCCGCGAGCACGCCACCGAGCTCGAGCGCGTGCAGGTCGACGCCATCGTGCACGACAGCGTGCTGACCACCTTCATCCAGGCCGCCCGGGCGTACACGCCGGCGGAGCAGGTGCTCGCCACGACCATGGCCCGCAACGCGATGGCCCACCTCACCTCGGCCGCCGCGACGACGCCCTTCGACGAGTCGACGACGACCCTCGGCGTCCTCCGCCGGCGCTTGTCCGACGCGGTGGACGCGACCGGCGTCGCCGTCGAGCTCCGCGTCGACGACACGGACGACCGGGTGCTGCCGACCACCGCCGTGGAGGCCATCGTCAGCGCCGCGGCCCAGGCGCTCGTCAACAGCTCCCAGCACGCAGGTCCCGGCCCGGTCCGGCGATGGGTCGCCCTCGAGCGCACCGGAGACGCCGGCGTGCTCGTCGAGGTCGGCGACGACGGGGTGGGCTTCGACCCGGGTGCCGTGCCCGTGGAGCGCCTCGGAGTCCGGGTGTCGATCATCGAGCGCGTCGCCAACGCGGGCGGCCGGGCCTGCATCGACTCCCGGCCGGGTGCCGGCACGGTCGTCCGCGTGATGTGGCCCGCGGCCCTCGTCGTCGGCCCGTCGAGGGGAGACGCGTCGTGAGGATCACCGTCCCCCGGTGGCTCATCGTCTCGCTGGCGGCGGTCTTCTCCGGCTACCACCTGGTGCTCGGGGCGGTCTCGCTCGGCCAGGTCGCCGATCCCGTCCCGGTCGTCGCCTGCATGGTCGCGTACGCGGTCGTCACGGCCGTCGTGCTCTGGCCCAGCCGTCAACCGGTGCTGCCCGTGTGGGCGGCGGCCTTCGCCCTCGCCGTGAGCATCGTGGTGCCGCTCGTCGTGACGAGCGTCCTGGACCCCGGGGCCGAGAACGGCTACGCGACCTGGTACGTCGCCGCCGTGGGCACGCTCATGGTGATCGTCTCGACGCGTCGTCGCCAGGGCTTCGCGTGGCTCGGCGTGGGCTTCATGGCCGTGCAGGGGGTCGCGTGGGCCGGGGTGTCCCAGATCGCCGACCTCGGCATCGTCGGCAGCGTCAGCTGGGTCGCCTTCTCGCACGCCATCTCGTCCACGCTGACCCGGGCCGGTCGCGAGACGCGGGAGTTCATCCTGGCCGAGCACGAGGCCGCGGACTGGCAGGCGGCCCAGGAGGCGCACGTCAACGAGCGTCAGTACCGGCTCCTGCAGACCGGCCGCACCGCCCGGCCCATGCTGCAGGCGATCGTGTCCCAGTCCGGCGACCTGTCGCCCGAGCAGCGGCAGGAGAGCCTCCATCTCGAGGGCGCCATCCGGGACGAGATCCGCGGGAGGCGCCTCCTCGACGACGAGGTCCGTCGCGAGGTCATGGCGGCGCGACGCCGGGGGGCCGAGGTCAGCCTGCTCGACGAGGGCGGCATCGACGACGTCCCCGACGACGAACTGCGGCGCATCCACGAGGCCCTCGCCGCGGCGCTGCACGGCTCGGAGGCCGACAAGCTCATCATCCGGACGGTCGCGGGCGGCGACCACGCCGTCAGCGTCGTCGGTCTCGGGTCGCCGGACCTCAGCTCGAGCGCTCTCGGGCGGGGGGTGTCCGCCGAGGCCGACGAGGACGACGACGACGACGAGGTCCTGCTCTGGCTGCAGATACCGCGCCGAGCCGGGGTCTCTGCGGACCAGGCACCGGTCGACGACCTCGAGGGCCTCGACGAGGACAGCCGCGTCGTCCGCTAGGGACGAGGGCCGACGGTGGGGGCGTGCGCCGCCGCAGCGGAGGAGGCCGGCGGCGGGGACCGGGCAGGAACGGGCGACGGGTCCGACGACGGGAAAGAGGGCCAGACACCCGTCTGGCCCTCATGGGAGATATCCCGGTCCAGAGCGACAACCCGAATGTCGCCCTGATCCGCCCCCGACCGAGAACTCGCTTACCCTAGTCAGCTCCCGATCGGTGGTGCGACTCAAGGAGAGGCACCTAGCAAGAACGAGTATGTCGCCCCCCGCCACGAGCGCAAAGTCGTCATTTAGGGGGACAACACGGGGGTGAGCGACCCGTCTACCCCCGTTCGGGTGCCGTATCTCTGGGCCTCGGGGCACGCCGGTGGCGATGGCGGGGTACGAGGTCGGGGTACGCGCGCGGGCGCGGCCGGGCTCAGGCCGAGAAGCTGCGCCAGCGACCGGGGCCGCGGTCGACGGGGCGACGGAGACGAGCCGTCCGGGAGGACCAGCCGGACGGCGACGAGGAGACGTCCCGAGGGGCCGCCCTCGCCGTCTCGGCCGCCTCCGCCTCGAGGGCCGTCAGGACGGCCGTGACGGCGGCGAGCTCCTCCGGTGACGGCGAGCCTCCGACGACGCGCAGGAGCGGCCCCTGGGCCTCGTGCGCGTCGAGGGTGTCGTCGGCGGCGTGGCGGCCGCTCACAGGGGGATGTTCCCGTGCTTCTTGGGCGGCAGGTCGGCACGCTTCGTGCGGAGGGCCCGAAGCGCCTTGACGACGGCGACACGGGTCGCCGCCGGCTCGATCACACCGTCGAGCTCGCCGCGCTCGGCAGCGAGGAAGGGGCTGGCGACGTTGTAGGTGTACTCGCTGGCGAGCCTCGCCCGGACTGCGGCGACGTCCTCGCCGGCGGCCTCCGCGGCCTTGATCTCGTTGCGGTACAGGATGTTGACGGCGCCCTGTCCGCCCATGACGGCGATCTCGGCGGTCGGCCACGCCAGGTTGATGTCGGCGCCCAGCTGCTTGGACCCCATCACGATGTACGCGCCGCCGTAGGCCTTGCGGGTGATCACGGTCACGAGGGGCACGGTCGCCTCGGCGTAGGCGTAGAGCAGCTTCGCGCCGCGGCGGATGACGCCCGTCCACTCCTGGTCGGTGCCGGGCAGGTAGCCGGGCACGTCGACCAACGTGAGGATCGGGATGCCGAACGCGTCGCAGAAGCGCACGAACCGGCTCGCCTTCTCGCCCGCCTCGATGTTCAGGGTGCCGGCCATGGCCGACGGCTGGTTGGCGATGACGCCCACCGACCGGCCCTCGACCCGACCGAACCCGATGACGATGTTCGGCGCGAAGAGCGGCTGGACCTCGAGGAACTCGCCGTCGTCGACGACGTGCTCGATGACGGTCATCACGTCGTACGGCTGGTTGGGGCTGTCCGGGATCAGCGTGTTGAGCTGGCGGTCGTCGTCCGTCGTCTCGAGCTCGACGGCCGTCTCGAAGACGTGCGGCTCCGACAGGTTGTTGTCGGGCAGGTACGACAGCAGCGACCGCGCGTAGTCGAGCGCGTCGTCCTCGTCGCTCGCGAGGTAGTGCGAGACGCCGCTGACCTTGTTGTGGGTCAGGGCTCCGCCGAGCTCCTCGAAGCCGACGTCCTCGCCGGTGACGGTCTTGATGACGTCGGGGCCGGTCACGAACATGTGGCTGGTCTTGTCGACCATGATGACGAAGTCGGTGAGCGCGGGGGAGTACACCGCGCCTCCCGCCGCCGGGCCCATGATGAGCGAGATCTGGGGGACGACGCCGGAGGCGCGGGTGTTCAGCCGGAAGATCTCGCCGTACTTGCCGAGCGCGACCACCCCCTCCTGGATCCGGGCCCCGCCGGAGTCGAGGATGCCGATGATCGGCACGCCCGTCTTGAGGGCGAGCTCCATGACCTTGATGATCTTCTCGCCGGCGACCTCGCCGAGCGAGCCGCCGAAGATCGTGAAGTCCTGCGAGTAGACGGCGACCTGGCGGCCGTGCACCGTGCCCGTCCCCGTGACGACCGCGTCGCCGTAGGGGCGCTTCGACTCCATGCCGAACGCGTGGGTGCGGTGGCGCACGAACTCGTCGAGCTCGACGAACGAGCCCGGGTCGAGAAGGCCGTCGATGCGCTCACGGGCGGTCATCTTGCCCTTGGCGTGCTGCTTCGCGATCGCGGCCTCGCCGCTGGCCGTCACGGCCTCGTGATAGCGGGCCTTGAGGTCGGCGAGCTTGCCCGCCGTCGTGCGGAGATCGGGCTGCGAGGCGTCGTCGCGGGGCGCGGAGTCGGAAGTCACACCGGCCACTCTACCGAGGGCGTCCGCGGCCGCCGTTGGAGGTTCCCTCGCGTGCGACGTGCCTCGGATGGTGGAAGTCGTCAACGCCTAGGCTGGCGGCGTGACCGACCCCACGAGCGCCTCCTTCCCCCTGAGCGCGGCCCACAGCCCGCGGCTGGTGCACGTGGCCGAGACCGGGTCGACGAACGCGGACCTGCTGGCCGACGCGTCGGCCCCGCACCTGGCGGTGCTCGCCACGACGTCCCAGACCGCCGGGCGCGGGCGTCTCGGCCGCACCTGGACCGCGCCTCCGGGCCGCACGCTCGCCGTGAGCGTACTCGTGGAGCGCCGAGGGATGCCCGTCGAGTCCCTGGGCTGGGTGCCCCTCGCCGCGGGCGTCGCGATGCGCGCCTCCCTCGCGGCCGTCGTCCGGACGGGCGAGGTCGGCCTGAAGTGGCCGAACGACGTCCAGGTGGACGGCCTCAAGGTGTGCGGGATCCTCGCCCAGGCGCGCGACGACGCGTCGGCCGTCGTGGTCGGCGCAGGCGTCAACCTCTCGCTGACCCGGGACGAGCTGCCGACGACGGTGTCCACCTCGTTGTCGCTGCACGGGGCCGAGGGGACGACGGAGGCGCTGGCAGACCAGGTCCTGTCGGCGTGGCTCGCCGACGTCGTCGCGCTCGTCGACGTGCTCGCGTCCGCGGGGGGCGACGCCGAGGCGAGCGGGCTGCGCGCCCGAGTGCTCGCCGACTGCACCACGCTCGGCCGCCGGGTGCGCGTCGAGCTGCCCTCGGGCGAGGTCCTGACCGGCACGGCGTCGTCGATCGACCACGATGGTCGTCTGGTCGTCGAGCCGCCGACCGGGGGCGCCGTCGCCGTGTCCTCCGGCGACGTCACCCACCTGCGGTATGAATGACCCCGTGAGCACGGCCGAGCAACAGCCCCGAGAAGAGGTCGTCGCGCGCCTGCACCCGCACTCCCGGGCGTTGTTCTGGCCGTCGGTGGCCCTCGTCGCGGTGTGCGCCGCAGGCGGCTACTTCAGCAGCTGGTTCGAGCTCGAGTGGCAGAACTGGATCGTGCGTGCGGCTGCCGTGCTCTTGGCGGTGCTGCTGTGGCTCGTGCCCCTCCTCGTCTGGCTCGGTCGCCGCTACGTCATCACGACGAGGCGCATCGTCCTGCGACGCGGATTCGTCGTCCGGTCGCGTCAGGAGCTCCTGCACAGCCGCGGCTACGACCTCACCGTGCGCAAGAACGCCGTGCAGAGCCTCTTCCGCAGCGGGGACGTGCTCGTGAACACGGGGCTCGACCGCCCGGTCGTGCTCTGGGACGTGCCGGGGGCCGACCTGGTGCAGGCGACCCTGCACGACCTGATGGAGGCGGACGCGACCCTCGTCGCGCAGCGCCGCCGACTCGACCAGTCGACCCCGGGCGCGTGGCCGCGCCCGGCGGAGTAGGAGCGACGTCCCCATGCAGATATCCGTCATCGGTTGTGGCTACCTCGGTGCCGTGCACGCGGCGTGCATGGCCGAGCTGGGGCACGAGGTGGTCGGCGTCGACGTCGACGGCGCCCGGGTCGCCCGGCTCTCCGCCGGCGACGCGCCCTTCTTCGAGCCCGGCCTTCCCGAGGTGCTCGCGCGCGCGGTCGCGAGCGGTCGGCTCCGCTTCACCACCGACATGTCCGAGGTCGCCGACGCGAGCGTGCACTTCGTCGCGGTGGGCACGCCGCAGGCCCAGGGCAGCCAGGCGGCGGACATGACCTACGTCGACGCCGCCGTCGACGCCCTCGTGCCCTGGCTGTCCGAGGGGGCGCTGGTCGTGGGCAAGTCGACCGTCCCGGTCGGCACGGCCGCCCGCCTGGCCGAGAAGGTGCGCGCGGGAGCGTCCGGCGCCGACCTCGCCTGGAACCCCGAGTTCCTCCGCGAGGGCTTCGCCGTGAAGGACACCCTGACGCCCGACCGCTTCGTGTACGGGGTCCCCGCGGGGCCGGCCGGCGAGCTCGCCGCAGCCCGGCTCGACGCGGTCTACGCCACCGCCCTCGCGGCAGGGACCCCCCGGATCGTCACCGACTACGCCACGTCCGAGCTCGTCAAGGTGTCGGCCAACGCCTTCCTCGCGACCAAGATCTCCTTCATCAACGCGATGGCCGAGATCGCCGAGGCGACGGGCGCCGACGTGACGCAGCTCGCCGACGCCATCGGGCACGACGCCCGCATCGGGCGGAGGTTCCTCAACGCCGGGCTCGGCTTCGGCGGCGGCTGCCTCCCGAAGGACATCCGGGCGTTCCAGGCCCGCGCCGACGAGCTCGGGCTCGAGTCGCTGGCGTTCCTCGCCGACGTCGACGCGGTCAACCTCCGCAGACGTGCGAAGGTCGTCGAGCTCGCGGCGGAGCTCGTCGGGGACGTGGACGGCGCTCGCGTCGCGGTGCTCGGCGTCGCGTTCAAGCCCGACAGCGACGACGTCCGCGACTCGCCCGCGCTCGACGTGGCCCGAGCGCTGCACGCCCGCGGTGCAGCCGTGCGCGTCTACGACCCCGAGGCGAACTCGACGGCCGCCCGTCTCGCGCCCGAGCTCGAGTACGCGGCCGACGCGGACGCGGCCCTCCGCGACGCCGACGTCGTCCTCGTGCTCACGGAGTGGGCCGAGTTCCGCCAGCTCGACCCGTCCCGCGTGGGCGACCTCGTGGCTGCTCGGCGCATCGTCGACGCGCGCAACGTGCTCGACCTCGCGGCGTGGCGTGCGGAGGGCTTCGAGGCGCGCGGGCTCGGGCGCCCCTGACCCGGCCGGTCGTCCGGATCGACCAAGATGGTGTCCGAGCCGGTCCCGCAGCGAGTCCGGCGCCGCCTGCCCGACGTGCACCACGAGGAGACGACATGACCTACCGGATCGGCGTCATCGGAGGCGGCCAGCTCGCCCGCATGATGGTCCCGCCCGCCGTCCACCTGGGGATCGAGATCTCGGTGCTGGCCGAGACCGAGGGCAGCTCGGCTCGGCTGGCGGCCACGCAGGTGGGGGACTACCACGACGCGGAGACGGTGCTGGGGTTCGCGAAGGACGTCCACGCCGTGACCTTCGACCACGAGCACGTCCCTCAGGACGTGCTGCGGGCCCTGGTCGACGCCGGCGTCGAGGTCCACCCGAGCCCCGAGGCGCTCTTCGTGGCCCAGGACAAGATCGTCATGCGCGAGCGCCTCACGGCGCTCGGACTGCCGGTCCCCGCGTGGGCGGCCGTCCGTGGTCGCGACGACCTGGCGGCGTTCCTCGCCGAGCACGGCGGGCGCGCGGTCGTGAAGACGCCGCGCGGCGGCTACGACGGCAAGGGCGTCCGGGTCGTGCGCTCGGCCGACGACGCGGACGACTGGTTCGCGTCGCTGGACGCGGCGGGCGCCTCCGACGCCCTGCTCGTGGAGGAGCTCGTCGAGTTCCGGCGGGAGCTCGCCCAGCTGGTCGCTCGTCGGCCCTCCGGCGAGATCGCCGCGTGGCCCCTCGTCGAGACGGTGCAGCGCGACGGCGTGTGCGCCGAGGTCACGGCCCCTGCCCCCGACGCCGACGACGCCCTGGCGGACGAGGCGCGGCGGATCGCCACCGTCGTCGCCGAGGAGGTCGGCGTCACGGGCGTCCTGGCGGTCGAGCTCTTCGAGACGGCCGACGGCCGCCTCCTGGTCAACGAGCTCGCGATGCGACCGCACAACACCGGGCACTGGAGCATCGACGGCGCCGTCACCGGCCAGTTCGAGCAGCACCTCCGGGCCGTGCTCGACCTGCCCCTCGGGGACACGACCCCGCACCGTGCCTGGAGCGTCATGGTCAACGTGCTCGGCGGCCCTGCGCAGGGCACGATGGCCGACCGGCTCTCCGCCCTGATGGCGGACCAGCCGGGGGCGAAAGTGCACGACTACGGCAAAGAGCCCCGGCCCGGCCGCAAGGTCGGACACGTCACGACCACGGGGCCGGACCTCGAGGACGCCCGGGGGAGGGCGCGCGCCGCTGTCCGTTTCTTCGAGGACTGACGGCTATCCTCTCCTTCGTGCCCGACCAGACGACCGACCCCGAGACCGCCCCGACGCCCGAGCGAGCGCCCACGGTGGCCATCGTCATGGGGTCGGACAGCGACTGGCCCACGATGCAGAGCGCCGCCGCGATCCTCACCGAGTTCGGCATCGCCCACGAGGTCGAGGTCGTCTCCGCGCACCGCACGCCCGAGAAGATGATCCGGTTCGGCCAGCAGGCCGCGGGTCGCGGCATCCGCGTGGTCATCGCGGGCGCAGGAGGCGCGGCCCACCTCCCGGGGATGCTCGCGTCGGTCACGACCCTGCCGGTCATCGGCGTGCCCGTGGCCCTCGCGAAGCTCGACGGCCTCGACTCGCTCCTCTCGATCGTCCAGATGCCCGCGGGCATCCCGGTGGCCACCGTGTCGATCGGCGGGGCCGCCAACGCCGGCCTGCTCGCCGCCCGCATCCTCGGCTCCGGCGATCCCGTCCTGTCGGCGCGGCTCGCCGACTACGCGACGAGCCTCGCCGAGCTCGTCGAGGAGAAGAACGCCGCCCTGCAGCGATCGCTGTGAGCGCTGCCTCGCTGCCGGTCCGGCACCCCGACGTCACGTCCCCCTCGTTCATGACGAGGCGGGCGTGGACGCTCGTGCTGCTCAACGTCCTCATCCCGGGCTCCGCCCAGGTGCTCGCGGGGAGCCGTCGGCTCGGTCGGTGGGGCCTCGGCTCGACCCTCGTGTCGTGGGCCGTGGTGCTGGTCACCGTCGCCCTGGCACTCTTCTGGAACACGCCCCTCCTCGAGGTCGCGACGAACGTCGTCGCGCTGACGGTCGTCCAGGTGTTCCTCATCTACTACGCGGTGCTGTGGGTCGTGCTGACGCTCGACACGCTGCGCCTCGTGCGCATCATCCGCACCGCCCCCACGGCGCGGGGGTTCATCGCCGGCGTCATGGCTCTCCTGCTCGTGGTGACGGTGGGGCCGGTCGCGTGGGGCGCGTACCTCACGAGCGTGCAGCACGGCCTGCTGAACTCGCTCTTCACCTCGCAGGCCGCTGCCGCCGACCCGGTGAACGGCCGCTACAACATCCTCCTGCTCGGCGGCGACGCCGGTGCCGACCGCACCGGGCTCCGCCCCGACAGCATCTCGGTCGCGAGCATCGACGCCGAGACGGGCGCCACGACGATCGTGGGCATCCCGCGCAACCTGTACAACGCGCCGTTCTCTGAGGGGTCGCCGCTGTGGGGCGAGTTCCCCGACGGCTACAGCTGCGGCGACGACTGCCTGATCAGCTACCTCTACACCTACGGCGAAGAGCACCCCGAGCTCTACCCGGACGCCGAGTCGAAGGGCAGCAACCCCGGCATCGAGGCCATGCGGGACGCGGTCCAGGGCGTCACCGGCCTCACCCTCCAGTACTACGTGCTGATCGACATGCAGGGCTTCGTCGACCTGATCGATGCCCTGGGCGGCATCTCGGTGGACAACACCGAAGGGCGCCTGCCCATCAACGGCGGCGTCGACGGCGCCGGCAACCCGATCAACGTCGACGGGTGGATCGAGCCGGGGGAGCAGGTCCTCGACGGCTACCACGCCCTCTGGTACGCCCGCGCCCGCCACGGCTCGGACGACTACCACCGGATGGCACGTCAGCGCGAGGTGCAGCAGGCGCTGCTGTCACAGTTCCAGCCCGCCACCGTGCTGTCCAAGTTCCAGTCGGTCGCGTCGGCGGGGGTGCAGACAGTCGACACGGACATCCCCCAGGCCGCTCTCGGCGCGTTCGGGCAGTTGGCCCTGAAGGCCAAGGAGCAGCAGATCAGCGACCTCGAGATCGTCCCGCCGACCTACTCGAACGTCTATCCCGACTACGACGTCATCCGCGCGGACGTCGCGACGGCCACGGCCACGGCGACCGCCGGATGACGAGGCACGCCGCCGGGGCGGGCCTCGGGGCCCGCCTCAGAGGTCGGCGTGCAGCTGCCAGACCTTGTCGGCCGAGTCGCGCCAGCTGAACGCCCTGGCCCGGTCGAGCCCCGCGATGCCGAGGCGGGAGGCCAGCTCGAGGTCGGTGACGACCTGGAACATCGCCTGCGCGAGTCGCTCGGGGTAGCCCTCGGCGTCCTCACGGGGAACGACGACGGCGCCGTCGGCGGCCACCTCCACGAGCGCAGGAGCGTCGGAGACGATGGTGGGGGTGCCGAGGCTCAACGCCTCGACCACGGGCAACCCGAAGCCCTCGGCGAGGCTCGGGAAGACGAAGGCGGACGCGCGCTGGAGGAGGACGGCGAGCTGGGCGTCGGAGACGAAGCCCAGTGTGCGCACCCGCTCGGGCGAGAGGCCTGCCTCGGCGACCACGTCCGTCACGCGGACGTCGCCCCAGCCCTCCGGGCCCACGACGAGCAGCGGGACGTCGGGAGCGTCGGGGTGCGCCATCGCTCGGATGAGCGGCACGAGCCCCTTGCGAGGCTCGATCGTCCCCACGCTGAGCACGTAGGCATCGGGCAGGCCGAGTCCGTCCGCCACGTCGTCGGCGTCGGCCGGTACACGGAGGTCGTCGCTGACGGCCCCTCCGACGACGCGGACGCGGTCGCCGAAGGGGAAGAGCTCGAGCAGCTCGCTCGCGACCGCGTGGGTGGGCACGACGACTGCGTCCGCGTGACGGAAGGCGCGCTTCGCCATCGCCTTGTGCCAGCGGACGCCCCGGGGGGTCAGCGTCTCGGGATGCGTCCACGGCACCGTGTCGTGGATCGTGACGACGGTCTGGTTGCCGGGGGCGAGGCCCCGGTCGTGGCGACCGAGGGGAGCCAGCAGGCTGGTGGCGTGGACCATGCCCCGCCCCGGCAGCCCGGCGATGCCGGCCTGCCAGGCGAGGGACAGCTCACGACGGCCGAGGGGCGACTTGGCCAGCCCGCTGAGCCCGGGCACGAGGTCGGTGAGCCGGTCGTACTCGGCCTGCGGGTGCGCCGCGACGACCCCTTGGACGTCGCAGCCCCGAGGCGCGGTGAGGACCAGCGCCCTCGAGAGCTCGCTCGTGTAGCGGCCGATGCCTCCGGGGACGGGCGCGAGGATCTGGTCCATGACGACCCTGAGGGTCGTCATCGTCCGTCGGCGGAGCCGTCGGAGGGAGTGTCGTGGACGAACACGCCCTCGGCGGAGGCCTCGGCCAGGGCTTCCTGCCACGGTCGCATCGGGCTGAGCCCGGCCCGGGCCCAGGCGTCGTGCCCGAGCACGCTGAACGCCGGCCGTGCGGCGGGCCGGACGAAGGCCGAGCTGTCCGTGGGCAGGACCCGCTCGGGGTCGAGGCCCTCGAGCCGGAAGGTCTCCTGCGCGAAGCCCTGCCAGCTCGTCGAGCCCGAGTTCGTGCCGTGGTAGATCCCGGCCGGGGCGTCGGAGTCGACGAGGGCGACGATCTGACGGGCCAGGTCCATCGTCCAGGTGGGCTGCCCGACCTGGTCGGCGACCACCGAGAGGGTGTCCCGGGTCGCCGCGAAGCCGAGCATGGTCTTCGGGAAGTTCGCACCGTGGCGGCCGTAGAGCCACGCCGTCCGCACGACGTACGTGCCGTCCGGGTGGGCCGCGAGGGCCGCCTCCTCGCCGACGGCCTTGGTGCGACCGTAGGCGTTCAGGGGATCGCGGGGCTCGTCCTCGGCGTAGGGCTCCGTGGCGTCGCCCGCGAACACGTAGTCGGTCGAGACCGTGACGAACGTCGCGCCGACGGAGGCGGCGGCCTCGGCGAGCAGCCCCACGGCGGTCCCGTTGACCGCGAGGGCCGCCTCCTCGTCGGTCTCGGCGGCGTCGACGGCCGTGTAGGCGGCGGCGTTGATGACGACGTCGTGGCCCTGGACGGCCGCGAGGACGGCGTCGCGGTCGGTCACGTCGAGGTCGGCCCGGCCGAGGAGGGTCACGTCACGGCCGAAGAGGGCCTCGACGAGGTCGGACCCGAGCATGCCGCGGGCTCCGGTGACCAGGTACTTCGCAGGGGAGATCGGGCTCATGCGAGGGCCGCGCGCTCCTTGAGGGGCTCCCACCACTGGCGGTTGTCGCGGTACCACTGCACCACCTCGGCGAGCCCCTCGGCGAACGGGACCTGCGGCTCGTAGCCGAGCTCGGCGCGGATCTTCGAGATGTCGACCGAGTAGCGGAGGTCGTGGCCGAGGCGGTCCTGCACGCGGTCGACGTACGACCAGTCCTTGCCGGTGGCCTCGAGGAGCATCTCGGTCAGTTCTCTGTTGGTGAGCTCGGTGCCGCCGCCGATGTTGTAGATCTCGCCCGCACGGCCGCCGACGAGCACCATGGCGATGCCACGGGTGTGGTCGTCCACGTGCAGCCAGTCGCGGATGTTGTTCCCCTCGCCGTACAGGGGCACGTGGACGTCGTCGATCAGGTTCGTGACGAAGAGCGGGATGACCTTCTCGGGGAAGTGGTACGGGCCGTAGTTGTTGCTGCAGCGCGTGATCGAGATGTTCAGGCCGTGCGTGCGGTGGTAGCTGCGGGCGAGCAGGTCGCTGCCGGCCTTCGATGCGGAGTAGGGGGAGTTCGGCTCGAGCGGGCGGTCCTCGGCCCAGGATCCCTCGGCGATGGAGCCGTAGACCTCGTCGGTCGAGACGTGCACGAAGCGCGCCAGGTCGTTCCGCAGGGCGGCGTCGAGCAGCTGCTGCGTGCCGAGCACGTTGGTCTCGACGAAGATCGAGGCGTCGCGCACCGAGCGGTCGACGTGCGACTCGGCCGCGAAGTGGACGACGGCGTCGACCTCGGGGAAGAGGGTGTCGAGCAGGGCGCCGTCGCGGATGTCGCCCTGGACGAAGCGGTAGCGGGGGGAGTCGGCGACGCTTGCCAGGTTCTCGAGGTTGCCCGAGTAGGTGAGGGCGTCGAGGACGACCACCTCGGCACCTTCGAGCCCCGGGTACGCGTCTTCGAGGGTGCGGCGGACGAAGTTGGAGCCGATGAAGCCGGCTCCGCCGGTGACGAGGATTTTCACGAGAGTTCCTTGATGTGGTCGGTCGCGGATGTCGGTCGATCCTAGCCGGGGAGATCCGACCGGGCGGCGTGGCGGGGCGGCGGGGCGCGAGGTCGCCGCCGGAGCTCCACCCCGGTCCGATAACCGGTCGCGGTAGGGTGTCCGGGTGCAGATCCGTGAACTGAAGATCCCAGACAGCTACGAGATCACGCCGAAGCAGTTCGGCGACGATCGGGGAGTGTTCCTCGAGTGGTACCGGTTCGACCGGCTGGAGGAGACGATCGGCCACAGCATCGACCTCCGCCAGGCCAACACCTCCGTCTCCAAGCGCGGCGTGGTCCGTGGCATCCACTTCGCCGACGTGCCCCGCGGGCAGGCCAAGTACGTGACCGCGACGCACGGCGCCGTCCTGGACTACGTGATCGACATCCGGGTGGGCTCGCCCACCTTCGGCCAGTGGGACTCGGTGCTGCTCGACGGCGTCGACCGGCGCGCCATCTACCTCGCGGAGGGGCTGGGCCACGCCTTCGTGGCGCTGACCGACGACGCGACCGTCAGCTACCTGGTCACCGACACCTTCGACGCCGAGCGTGAGCACGGCATCGACCCCCTCGACCCGGAGATCGGCCTCGTGTTCCCGCCCGAGGCGGGCGAGGCCCTGCTCTCCCCCAAGGACACGGCGGCCCCCGGGCTGTCCGAGGCGGCGGACGCGGGTCTCCTGCCGACGTGGGACGACATGCGCGCCTTCTACGCGAGCCTCGACCAGCAGGGCGGCGCAGCGTGAAGGGCATCATCCTCGCCGGGGGCTCCGGCACGCGGCTCTGGCCCATCACGAAGGGCATCTCGAAGCAGCTGATGCCCATCTACGACAAGCCGATGGTCTACTACCCCCTGTCGACGCTGATGATGGCCGGCATCCGCGAGGTGCTCGTCATCACCACGCCCGAGTACAACGACCAGTTCCGGGCCCTGCTCGGCGACGGGTCGCAGCTCGGCATGACGATCGAGTACGCGGTCCAGCCGTCGCCCGACGGCCTGGCCCAGGCGTTCGTCATCGGCGAGGAGTTCATCGGCGAGGACAGCGTCGCGCTCGTGCTGGGCGACAACATCTTCCACGGCGTCGGCCTCGGCTCGAACTTGAAGAAGAACGCCGACGTCGAGGGCGCGACGATCTTCGCCTACCACGTGTCCGATCCGAAGGCCTACGGGGTCGTCGAGTTCGACGACTCGTTCCGTGCGGTCTCGATCGAGGAGAAGCCCGCGGCTCCCAAGAGCAACTACGCCGTGCCCGGGCTCTACTTCTACGACAACGACGTCGTGCGCATCGCGAAGACGATCGAGCCGAGTCCTCGCGGCGAGCTCGAGATCTCGACCGTCAACGAGCGCTACCTCGAGGCGGGCGCGCTCCAGGTGCAGGTGCTCGACCGCGGCACGGCATGGCTCGACACCGGCACCTTCGAGTCGATGATGCAGGCGTCCGAGTACGTCCGGGTCATCGAGGACCGCCAGGGCCACAAGATCGGCTGCATCGAGGAGATCGCCTGGCGCAACGGCTGGATCGACGACGAGCACCTCGCGTCGCTCGCGGCTCCGCTCGCCAAGAGCGGCTACGGCGTGTACCTCGCGGCGCTGCTCGGCAGCTGAGCGACGGACCAGAGGAGGGGCGTGCGGGGATCCGCACGCCCCTCGCTCGTAGTGGCGCCCCCGTCGCCGACCCGTCAGGGCTCGAGCAGATGAGCGAGGCCCAGCTCCTCGAGGTCGGCGGGAGACGTGCGGCCGTCCTCGTAGGCCCGTGCCAGGGCCGTGACGACCGCCTCCTCGTGGCCCGCTCGTCGCATGCCGACGACGTTGGCGGAGGCGACCCGCGCGGGTGAGCCCCAGGACTTGGAGAACGGCGGCAGGTCGCGCGTCACGACCGAGCCCATGCCCACCATGGCCCCGCGGCCGATCGACCTGGTCTGGTGCACGGTCGTGCCGAGGCCCAGGTTGGCGCCCGCGCCGACGTGGACGTGACCGGCGAGCAGCACGCTCGACGCCAGGGTCACGCCGTCCTCGAGCACGCAGTCGTGAGCGACGTACGACTGGTTCATGACGAAGGCGTCGTCGCCGACGGTCGTGACGCCCTTCCAGCCCTGGTGCACCTGGGCCGCCTCGCGGATCACGGTGCGCGAGCCGATGACGACGCCGCCGCCGGCGCTCTCCGACGAGAGGCCCGGGTGCTCGAACGAGCGGACCTCGGGCGGGGCGCCGACCACCACGCCGGCGCCGAGCCAGTTGTCGTCGCCGATCGTGACCGGGCCCCGCACGACGACGAACGGACCGATCACGTTCCCCGAGCCGAGGCGGACGTCGCCCTCGATCACGGCGGTGGGGTGGATGTCGTTCATCGTGCTCCGTTCGGGGGTGTCCTGGCTGAGGCCAGCTCGCCTCCAGGGTATGTTGGACGGTGGCATAAAACGCGATCGGGGGGCGGCCCCCAGTCTGGAATTCTCATGATCCCCATCTCGCGAGTCGATTTCGGCCCGGAAGAAGAAGCATCCGTCCTCGAGGTCCTCAGGTCGGGCATGATCGCCCAGGGCCCCAAGGTGGCCGAGTTCGAGGCGGCGTTCGCCGAGGCGTTCGGCGCCGAGCACGCGATCGCCGTCAACAACGGCACGACCGCGCTCATCGCCGCCATGGAGGCGATCGACCTCGGCCCGGGCGACGAGGTCATCACCACCCCCTTCACGTTCGTCGCGACCGTCAACGCGGTGCTCAGCACCGGCGCGTCCGTCCGGTTCGCCGACATCCGCCGGGACGACTTCAACATCGACCCGGCCAGCGTCGAGGCGCTGGTGACCGAGCGCACCAAGGCGATCGTGCCCGTGCACCTCTACGGCCAGATGGCCGACATGGCGCCCATCATGGCCGTCGCCGAGCGGCACGGCCTCGCCGTCGTCGAGGACTCCGCGCAGTCGCACGGAGCCATGTACGACGGTCGCTTCGCCGGCACGTTCGGCATCGGCACCTTCTCCTTCTACGCGACGAAGAACATCGCGACGGGCGAGGGCGGCATGATCACCACCTCCGACGACGCGGTCGCCGACAAGCTGCGTGTCCTCCGCAACCAGGGCATGCGGGCTCGCTACCAGTACGAGTTCCCCGGCAACAACTACCGGCTCACCGACCTGCAGGCTGCCGTCGGCGTGCCGCAGCTCGCGCGGTACGAGGGCATCGTCGAGGCACGCCAGCGGAACGCCGCAGCGCTCACGGCACGCCTGGAGGAGGTGGGCGGCATCGTGCCGCCCCGCCAGCTCGAGGGTCGCCGCCACGTGTGGCACCAGTACACGATCCGCGTCACCGAGGAGGCGGGCCTCAGCCGCGACCAGCTCAGCTCGCAGCTCGCCGAGGACGGCGTCGGGTCCGGCGTCTACTACCCGGCTCTCATCGGCGACTACGCGGCCTACCGTGGCCACCCGCAGATCGGCACGGAGGAGACCCCCGTCGCCGCCGAGGTCGTCGGCCAGGTGCTGTCGCTCCCGGTGCACCCGCACGTCGGCGACGACGGCGTCGCGCTCATCGCCGACCGCATCGCGGCTCGCGTCGGGGTGAACGCCTGATGGCCCGCCAGCGCGTCGTGCTCGTCGGGGCCGGCATCATGGGCAGCCACCACGCCCGCGTCATCTCGCAGTCCTCCGAGTCCGACCTGGTCGCCCTCGTCGACCCGTTCGAGGAGGGCGGCCGTCGCGTCGCGGGACGCTACGGAGCCACCTGGCTGCCGGAGCTGCCGGACCTCGACGACGTCGACGCGGTAGTCGTCGCCGCGCCCACCGAGCACCACCGCCCCATCGCGCTCGAGGTGCTGGGCTCGGGGACCCCGCTCCTGATCGAGAAGCCGGTCGCCGCCGACCTCGGGGTCACCCGCGAGATCGTGACGGAGGCGGACTCCCGGGACGTCCCGCTCATGTGCGGCTTCCTCGAGCGCTACAACCCCGCCGTCCTCACCGCCGCGTCGATCATCGAGCAGCCGCTGCACATGTCGTCGGTCCGCCACTCGCCGTACGCGCCGCGCATCCGGACCGGTGTCGGCTGGGACCTCCTGGTGCACGACGTCGACCTCAGCCTCCGGTTCCTCGGGACGGAGCCGACGACCGTCACGTCGTCCCTCGGGCACTTCCACCCGACGTCCGGTCCGGACTCGGAGGACGTCGCCGAGGCGGTCCTCGGCTACGCTGACGGCGGGGTCGCCCACGTCTCCGCGAGTCGCGTCGGCCAGCGGAAGATCCGACAGATCAGCGTCTACGAGCTCGACCGTCTGGTCGAGATCGACCTGCTCCGTCGCGACGTGACGGTCTACCACCACGTCTCCGAGAACTCGGCGGACGGCGAGGGCCGGGGCTACAAGCAGCAGACCGTGATCGAGATCCCGGAGATGGTCACGAGCCAGGAGCCGCTCACCGCGCAGTTCGAGCGCTTCATGTCGCTCGCCCGGGGCGAGGGCGACGCCGCCGCCGAGCGCGCAGGTCTCCTGCCCGCCCACGTCGTCGTCGACCGCGTCCTCCACGGCTCGGCCGAGTGAGCGCCGGGGGTCCCGGCGGCGCCGAGCGCGGGCACGGCGGCGACGCGAGGCCGTCGCCTCGCGGCTTCCGTGCGCTCCTCGACAACGGGGTCGTCCGGTACCTGCTCGTCGGCGGGTCGGCCTTCGTGGTCGATCTCGGGCTGCTCGCGCTGTTCCACGAGCTGCTCGGATGGCCCGTGTGGATCGCGACCGCGGTCGCCTTCCTGCTGAGCTTCGCGTACACGTACACTCTGCAGCGACTCGCCTTCCGCTCCGAGCGGACGCACGGCACCGCCCTCGTCCGGTACACGATCCTGGTGGCCGTCAACCTCGTGGCGACGTCGGGCCTGGTGGCCCTGCTGGCCGTCACACCGATCGGGTGGGTGGGCGCGAAGGTCGTGACGACCGCGGTCACCACCGTCTGGAACTTCTTCATCTACAGGTACTGGGTCTTCGCGGCCCCTCGCAGTGACGCGGCGTCGACCTCGGCGCCCACCCAGGAGGTCTGACCGTGTTCCAAGGAGCAGTCGTAGCCGCAGTCGTGCCGGCGTACAAGGAAGAGTCGATGATCGACCGGGTCATCGACACGATGCCCGACTACGTCGACCACATCGTGATCGTGGACGACTGCAGTCCCGACGCCACGAGCGACGTCGTCCGGCGCAGCACCGACCCGCGGGTCGACCTGATCCGTCACGAGGTCAACCAGGGCGTGGGCGGGGCCATCATCACCGGTCACGAACGGGCCATGGAACTCGGTGCGGACGTGAACGTCATCATGGCCGGCGATGCCCAGATGGATCCGGCGTACCTGCCTGCGCTCCTCGAGCAGGTGACCGACGGCGGCTACGGCTTCGCCAAGGCCAACCGGTTCTTCTCGCCGGAGTCCTTCGACGGGATGCCCCGCTACCGTGTGCTGGGCAACATCGGGCTGTCGTTCATGACCAAGCTCGCCTCGGGGTACTGGCACCTCTTCGACCCCCAGAACGGCTACACCGCCATCCGCACCAGCGTGCTGCAGCGGCTGCCCCTCAAGAACGTGGCGAAGCGGTACTCCTTCGAGAACGACCTGCTGATCCACCTGAACATCCTCCAGGTGCCCGCGGTCGACGTGCCGATCCCGGCCGTTTACGGCGACGAGGTCTCGAGCATCAAGCTCTCCAAGGTGGTCCCCGAGCTCGTCAACCTGCTCGGGCGAGGCTTCTGGCGACGGATCTGGTACCGCTACGTGCTGTGGTCGTTCAGCCCCATCGCCCTGCTGCTCGTGCTCGGGATCGTCCTCTTCGGGTTCGGCCTGGCCGTGTCGGTCTGGCTGGCGTTCCTGTCGCTCAACAGCGTCATCGCGACGGCGGCCACGGTGATGCTCGCCGCCCTGCCCCTCATGCTCGGCGTGCAGATGCTCATCAGCGCACTGCAACTCGACATCCAGGCGAGTCCCGACACCCCGGACGGGCACCCGTTCCCCGGGCCGGACGTCCCGACCCCCACCGTCTGACCCCGGCGACCGGCGCCATCGCGCCTCACGTGCCTCGCCGGTCGGCGGTGAGGCTCAGGAGGCGCGGCGCCGCCGACGGGTGACCCATCGCGCGCGCGCGGCCAACCCGAGGCGCAGGGCGAGCCGGAGCGGAGCGAGGACGCGTCCGTGGTACTTCCGGGACAGGTAGAGGTAGGCGCTCTCGTGGTGGACGCGCTCCATGACGACGGAGTTCTGCGACGTCGACTGCGCCCCGGCGTGGACGACCGTGCCGGTCGGCACGTAGACGCTTCGCCAGCCGGCCCGGCCGAGTCGCTGGCCCAGGTCGACGTCCTCGAAGTACATGAAGTACGAGTCGTCGAAGCCGCCGACCTCGTCGAAGGCCGAGCGGCGGAGCAAGAGGAACGCGCCCGACAGCCAGCCTGCATCGCGCTCACGATCGAGCTCGCGCTCGGCCTTGTAGGACGTCGACCAGGGGTTCGTCGGCCAGACCCTGCCCAGGGCGGCGTGGCCGACCCCGGTGCGGAGCGACGGGAGGCTCCTGGCTGACGGGTAGGTGCCGCCGTCGTCGTCGAGGATGCGCGGGCCGAGCGCGCCGGCGTCGGGGAGCCGCTCGGCCGCCGACAGCAGGAGGGCGAGGCAGTCGGGCTCGACCACGATGTCGGGGTTGGAGACCACGAGGTAGGTGGCCTGTCGCTCGAGGGCCGCCACCGCGGCGGTGACGCCCGCCCCGTAGCCGGCGTTGGCCGCCAGGTGGAGGTACCGGGCACCCGAGGCCTCGACGAGCTGGACGACCGTCGCGGAGGGCACGGGGGAGTTGTCGGCGACGACGACCTCCGCGTCCGGCTGTCCGGCGCGCCGGAGGGACTCGCCCAGCGAGGTCAGGAAGGCGCCGATGGTGTCGTCCGACCCGTACGCGACGGCGACGACCGCGAGCGAGGCCGTCACGCCGCCTCCTCGTACGCGACCAGGTGACGGTCTGCCGTCCGCCGCCAGGTGAACTCGGCCGCGCGGGCCCGGCCCGCCCGGCCGAGCCGGCCCCGCAGGGCCTCGTCGTCCATCAAGGACCTCAACGACTCGACGAGGGCGTCGACGCTCACGTCCGTGTAGGCGACGGCGTCGCCGCCGACCTCGGGGATGGCCGTCCACCGGGTGGTGAGGACGCAGGCTCCCGTGGCCATCGCCTCGAGGACGGGGAGGCCGAAGCCCTCGGCGACGCTCGGGTAGACGACGGCCTCGGACCCGCCGAGCAGCGCCGGGAGCGTCTCCAGGGGCAGGTAGCCGACCTCGTGCAGCCCGTCGCCCGGGCGTCGGGCGTCGAGCAGGGCGAGCGCGTCGTCGTCCCAGCCGCGGCCCCCGGCGATCACGAGGTCGGGGAAGTCGGGATCGGCGTCGCGGAGGCGGTGGTGCGCCTCGATCAGGACCCCGACGTTCTTGCGCGGCTCGATCGTCCCGAGGAACGCGATCCACGGGCGCCCGGGGGCGAGGTCGAGCAGCGGTCGCGCGGCCTCCGTCTCGGCGGCCGTCGGTGGCCGGAAGAGCGCGGCGTCCACCCCGTGGTGCGCGACGACGACATGGGCGCGGGCCCCCCGGACGAAGCGCCGCAGCTCGGACGCCGTCGCCTCGCTGGGCACCACGCACACGGTGCGCCGATCGCGCAGGGCCAGGCGAGTCCAGGCGGAGAAGAACCCGCGCTTGAGCGCGCCGTGACGTTCGGGGTCGCTGAAGAAGGTCGCGTCGTGCAGCGTGACGACCCGCGGCCCCCTGCGGACGAGCGGCCTGGTGTAGTGCGGCGAGTGGACGAGACGGGCGCCGACGCGACGGGCGAGGAGGGGCAGGCCGAGTTGTTCCCACAGGAGTCGGAGGGGCGTCCTCGACGTCCACGCAGGGGACGTGAGCACACGACGACCAGGCGCCAGGGTCCGGAAGCGCGACGCGTGCTCCGGGCGCGCGACGAGCGAGAAGTCCGCACCTGCGTCGACGAGGCCGGTGACGAGGCCCTCGAGGTACCGGCCGACGCCTCCGAGCTCGGCGGGGATCGCCGTGGCGTCGATCAGGACAGGCGTGGTGCTGGGCATGTCCTGGACCTCATCTCGCGCTGTCGTGCGTCGTCAAGCATAACGAGCCGCGCGCGGCCCCCGGTCGGTTCCGGTCACGAGTCAGGGACGAGGTGTCCCCGCAGCCGAGACGAGGGGACGCGGGCACGGCGGTCGAGGGACCGACGGGCACGGAGGGCGGACGGGAAGCGGACGACGACGTCGGCCACGCCGCCCAGCCGGCCGAGCAGTTCCTCGCGTGCGGCCGCGTCGCCGGGTGTGCGCGCGGCGCGGACCGCTGTCGACGCGACGCTCCCGAGGGCACGGGAGAGGGTGCCCGGCAGCGTCGAGGCGGGGGCGTTCCGGAGCGCGACGACGACGCGGTTGCGGGTGTTCCAGCGGACGAAACGACGGCTGCCCGTGCCCGAGGAGGCGGCGTGGGCGTGGTGCGAGACCGCGTCCCGGGCCCAGCGGACGGACCACCCGTGGCGGCGGAGCCGCCACGACAGGTCCGTGTCCTCGTAGTACATGAAGAGCGTCTCGTCGAAGAGGCCGACGTCGTCGAGGGCTGCGCGGCGGAGCGCGCACGCTCCGCCGTGGAAGCCGAACACATCGGCGTCGTAGTCGGTCCCCAGCGGTGCGAGCCACCCGCGATCCCGGCCGTTGCCGCTGACGGAGACGAGGTTGCCGGTGCTGTTCAGCAGCGGGACGGCGTCGTCCCGCCCGGACGCGTCCCGCCGCCAGCGGGTGCCGTCGTGCCCGACGAAGTCCCCGTCCGGCGCACGCACGAAGGCGCCCTCGAGGACGACGGTGGCCGTCGTGGCCCCGACGGAGGCGTCAGCGAGCAGGGGAGCGACGAGTGCGGCCGTGAAGGTCGGCTCGTAACGGGCGTCGTCGTTGACGACGGCGACGACATCGGCGTCGACGCCTCGGACACCGGTGTTCGCGCCCGCACCGTAGCCTCCGTTGTGCTCGCGGCGCAGCACCGTCACGGTGGGGAAGGCGGTGCGCACCCAGTCGGCCGAGCCGTCGACGGAGCCGTTGTCGACGACCACGACCTGGTGTTCCCAGCCGTCGGGGACCTTCTGGTCGACGAGCGACCGCACGCACGACCCCAGGCGGTCTCGGCCGTTCCAGGTGACCACGACGGTGGCGACGCGCAGAGGGGGGGACACGAGAGCCCAGCCTAGCGAGACGTGCGCCGTCGACGCGGCCGCGCTCGGCTCCGGAGCAGGTCGCCCTGCTAACGTCGACGGCTCGTCGGGGCCGGTCGGGCACCGTCGGCAGGGAGGACACCGCATGACCACGACGACGCGACGGGACGTGCTCCTGGTGGGCGCGTACGAACGCGACAACTTCGGGGACTCGCTCTTCCTGCTGGCGACCGAGCGCCTCCTCGAGGGGCGTGCCCTCGCCTCCTCGGTCATCTCGTCCGACATGACGGACGTCCTCGGTCGACGCGTGGTCTCGACGGACGCCGCGTTGCGCGCCGCGTCGTGGCGTGCGGTCTGGGTCGTGGGGGGCGAGATCGGCGGCGTCACCGTCCAGGACGCCCTGCCCATGTCGCTGGCCGACCCGCTCGGCAGCGAGTACGAGCAGCTGTCGCCCGCCGACCGGACCGACTTCGACGCGTTCGTCTCGGGCCTGGACGGCCAGGCGCCCGCGTACCTCCCCGAGCTCGGCCGCTACCCCCGCGCCGCCGGCACGCGTCTCGTGGTGCACTCGGTGGGCCTGACGGGGGCGGAGCGGGACGCGGACGGCGCGATCACGGGCCGGGAGGCCGTCGCCCTGCGGGGCGCCACGAGCGTCACCGTGCGCGAGGACGGTTCACGGGCCGCGGCGGAGGGGGCAGGCATCCCCGTCTCGACGTCGCCCGACCTCGTCCACGCCCTCCCTGCCTTGTTCCCGGACCTGGCAGCCCGGACGTCGACCGTCGGCGACGAGCGTCGCTCCCTCGTGTTCCAGATGAACCGCGGGCTCGTCCACCACCACGGCGCCGAGGAACTGGCAGGGGTCCTGGTGGGCATCGCGACCGAGCACGACGCCAGGGTCCTGCTCTTCCCCGCGGGCACGGCGCGCCATCACGACAGCCCCGAGCAGTACGACGAGCTGCTCTCCGCCGTCCGGACGCTCGGTCCCGACGTCGACGCGCGCGTCGTCAGCACCCGTGACCCGCTGGGGCTCGCGCAGGTCGTCGCGAGTGCCTTCTGCTGGATCGGCTCATCGCTGCACGGGCGCATCGTGAGCTCGGCCTACGGCGTGCCGCGGGTGAGCCTGGACGTCGACAAGGTGACGAGGTACGCCACGACCTGGGACCCCGACCTCCCCGCCGGGGTGACGCTCGACGAGGTGCCGGAAGCGGTGCGCTCGGCCCTGGCCGCCGCCGGGAGCCCAGAGCAGGTGGCACACGGTCGCGAGCTCGTCGAGGAGGCCTCGTCGCGGGGGCGGGCCGTGGCGGCGGAGGCGCTCCGTGGCTGACGAGGTCGGGGTCCGGCCGGACTTCGTCGAGCGCGCGCTCGCCGACGAGGTCGACCGGCTGAGGTCCGAGCACCTGGCCGCTCTCGGCCGGGCACGGGACCGGGCGGAGGCGGACGCGGAGGTGCTGCGCGGCCTGCGTGAGGAGCTGAGGGTCTCGCACGAGCACCTCGTCGAGACGGCCGCACAGCGCGCAGCCCAGGAGGACAGGGCCTTGCGGGCGGAAGCCGCGCTCACCGCCGTGCACGAGTCGAGGTCGTGGCGCTCCACGGCGGCCCTCCGGCGGGTGTCCGAGGCCCTCTCGCGCGACCACCGCTGATCACCCGGACACGAGGCGGCCGCGGGGCGGGCGGCCCCGTCGCGGGCGGCCGCCCCGCGGTCAGCGGCTGCGGCTGCCCGGTGCCTCGACGACGGCGGCAGAGCGCTCGACGCGGAACTCACCCGTGAACTGGACGTCGCCGGCACCGTGCGGGTCGCGGGCGAACTCGATCAACGCGGCGTTCTCGTTCAGGTCGAGCCGCTGGCCTGCAGGCCGCTCGGCGCCGAACTGGACCACGTACTGGCCGCCGCCCAGCGACATGTCCTCCATCGTGAAACGGAGATCGTACGTGCCGGGCTCGTCGGGCAGCGGGTGGTCGAAGCCCTCCGAGTTCACTCGGTAGACCAGGTGCCCGGGAGGCGTGGCGATGCTGAGCCCGGCGATCCAGGGGCCGAAGTCGTGGACCGTGCAGGTGGCCACGACCTCGAGGGCGGAGCCCGGCTCGATCACGCCGTCGTGGGGCACGCCGTCCACGAGCACCACGACGTCGTCGATGGTCACGGCGGGCAAGGGCTGGCCGGCCGAGTCGACCTGCTCGGGGGGCAACTCGGCGATGCGGTCCTCCTCGAACGTGCCCCGGAGGGCTCGCACGCCGGACTCGGCGCTGCCGTCGTGGACGACCTCGCCGGCCTTGAGGACGATGATGCGGTCGCAGAGGTCGGCCACCTGCTCGACCGAGTGGCTCACCACGACGATGGTGCGGCCCTCGCGCTGGAACTGCCGGATCTTGTCCATGCACTTCTTCTGGAACGGCTCGTCACCGACGGCCAGCACCTCGTCGACGAGGAGCAGGTCGGGGTCCGAGTTGATGGCGACGGCGAAGGCGAGCCGCACGTACATCCCGGACGAGTAGAACTTCACCTGCGTGTCGATGAACTGGCCGATGCCGGAGAAGTCGACGATGTCGTCGAACACGTCCTCCGTCTGCTGCTTCGACAGCCCGAGGATCGAGGCGTTCAGGAACACGTTCTCCCGGCCGGTGAGGTCGGGGTGGAACCCGGCCCCCAGCTCGAGCAGGGCGGCCATCCGGCCACGTCGCATCACCGATCCGCTGGTCGGGTGGATGATGCCGCCGATGGCCTTGAGCAGCGTGCTCTTGCCGGAGCCGTTGTGGCCCATCAGCCCGACCGTCTGCCCCGGGAAGATGTCGAGCGAGACGTCGCGCAGGGCCCAGAAGTCGTCCTTCAGGTCTCGCGACTGGCGGAAGTTGACGATCCTCTCCTTGATCGACTTGTCCTTGTGGATCACGAAGCGCTTGGAGACGTCCTGGACGGAGATGATCGGCCGCGCGTCGGCAGCGGCGGGAGGTGCGGCGGTCGGGGTCATCACAGTTCCTGAGCGAAGTTGCTCTGCAGGCGCGAGAAGACGCGCTGGCAGATCCAGAGGAGGACGAGGCTGATGGCCAGGGCGATCAGCAGGCGGAGGCCGAGGTGGGGCGGCCAGTAGATCGTGGGGTCCTCCGTGCCGGCCAGCCAGATGGCCTTCTGCATGCCCAGCGTCGCGAGCGTCAGCGGGTTGGCCAGGTACAGGGACTCGGCGAAGGTCCCGACGAGCCGGTCGTGCACGAACGTGAAGTTGTAGACGATGGGCGAGGCCCAGAAGAGGACCAGGACGAGGATGTCGACGATGTGCTGCGTGTCGCGCAGGTACACGTTCAGCGCGGACAGCAGGAACGCGATGGCGGTGCCGAGCACGATGACCAGGGCGATCGCGAGGGGAGCGTAGAGGAGGTCGCGGTGCAGCGGGAACGAGCCGGAGAGGACGGTCGCCGCGATCAGGATGACGAACTGGATGCCGAAGTTGAAGAGCGCGCTGCCGACGGCGCTCAGGGGGAAGATCTCCCGTGGCAGGAAGACCTTCTTGATGAGTCCCGAGTTGTTCACCACGGAGCTGGTGCCGCCCGCGACGATCTCGGCGAACAGCCCCCAGATCGTCAGGCCGGTGAAGACGAACACCGCGAACTCGGGGGTCGCCCTGGCTGCGCCGAGGAACTGGCCGAGCGCGACGTAGTAGATGAGGAGCTGGACGATGGGGCGCATCAGGGACCAGACGATGCCGAGGACGCTGTTCTTGTAGCGCGCACGGATCTCGCGACGGACGAGGAGTCCGAGCAGCTCGCGGTACTCGAGGACGCCGCGCACGCTGTCCACGGTGCCCCGGAACAGCCCGCGTCGATCTCCTACCTGGACCAGGTCGTCGGCGATGACCCGCTCGACTCGGTCGGCATGGTTGAGGCTCAACGCAGCCCTCCTTCTGTGGTCGATGACATCGGGTGATCCTAGGTCACGAGCCCTCGGCCCGATCCGAACTAGGGTTGTGGTCGTCACAGACCGCATCCACGAGGATAGACCGCGCCCGCGGCCGTCCTGTTCCGAAAGGCCACGCCGTGAAGAAAACTCGTGACGGAGTAATCTCCGTCGTCCTCGTCAACTTCCGGGGCACGGACGACACGCTGACCTGCATCGCCGAGCTGGAGAAGGTCGAGTGGCCCGCCGCGCGGCTACAGATCATCGTGGTCGAGAACGGGTCGGGCGACGACAGCTACGAACGGCTCAAGGCGGCGGGCACGTCGGCCACGATCATCCGGTCGAAGGAGAACCTCGGCTTCACCGGCGGCTGCAACCTGGGCGTCGACCACGCCAGCGGCTCAGTCGTCGCTTTCCTGAACAACGACGCGCGACCCGACGCTCGCTGGATCGCCGAGGCCATGGCCGTCCTCGAGGGCGACGAGGGCATCGGAGCCGTGGCGAGCAAGGTCCTCGACTGGGACGGCGTCGACATCGACTTCGCGGACGCGGCCGTCACCTGGTACGGGATGGGCTACAAGCCGACGGCGGGCCAGCCCGACGACGGCTCGCACGAGGTGGCCCGTGACGTCCTCTTCGGCACCGGCGCGGCCATGTTCGTGCGCACCGAGGCGTTCCGCGAGCTCGGCGGGTTCGACGACCGCTACTTCATGTTCTACGACGACGTCGACCTCGGCTGGCGGTTGAACCTCGCCGGGTGGCGGGTGCGCTACGTGCCGCAGTCGATCGCCTTCCACAAGCACCACGCGTCGATGAACAAGTTCGGCGACTTCCGCGAGACCTACCTGCTCGAGCGCAACGCGCTGTACACGCTCTACAAGAACCTGGACGACGAGACCCTGGCCACGGTGTTCCCCGCCGCGCTCGCGCTCGCGGTCCGACGGGCCGTGGCACGCGGCGAGCTGGACTCCGAGATGCTCGACATCCGTCGGGCGGGTGGCGACGACCAGGGCACCGTCCCCGTCTCGAAGAACACGATGGCCGGGATCTTCGGCATCGACCAGCTCGTCGAGAACATCCCGTCGCTGAGTGAGTCGCGCCGCGAGATCCAGGCGAACCGGGTCGTGTCCGACCGCCAGCTCATCGGCCTGTTCGGCAAGCGCGACGAGCCCGCGTACCCGATCGAGGACTACCTCTCGGGCTACGACAAGCTGGTCGCGAGCCTCGACCCGCTCCGGATCTCCGGGCGTCGTCGGGTCCTGGTCGTCACGGGCGACGCGATCGGCGACCGCATGGCCGGGCCGGCCATCCGGGCCTGGAACATCGCAGAGCTCCTCTCCGAGGAGCACGACGTGCGGCTGCTGAGCCTCAGCAAGGCAGTCGACCGCGGCCAGTCGTTCGAGCTGGCGACCGCCTCCCACCACCACCAGTCGTCCATGAAGCCGCACGAGGCCTGGGCCGACGTCATCGTGGTCCAGGGGCACGCCCTCAACCTCTTCCCGGTCCTCGAGCACACCGACAAGATCGTCGTCGTCGACGTCTACGACCCGCTGCACCTCGAGCAGCTCGAGCAGGGCCGCGGGCACGGCCACGACCAGTGGGACGCGCAGATCTCCGACGCGACGTCCGCCCTCAACCTGCAGCTCGCGATCGGCGACTTCTTCCTCTGCGCCTCCGAGCGTCAGCGGTTCTTCTGGCTCGGCCAGCTCGCCGGGCTCGGCCGCGTCAACGCGCAGACCTACTCGCGTGACGAAGACCTCAACTCCCTCATCGCCATCGCGCCGTTCGGCATGACGACTGAGGACCCGGTCCACAGCACGGCGGTCGTCAAGGGCGTCGTGCCCGGGATCGGCGAGGACGACAAGCTCGTGATCTGGGGCGGCGGGCTCTACAGCTGGTTCGACCCGATCACCCTCATCCGCGCCATCGGGCAGCTCGCCGAGCGGCGGCCGAACGTGCGCCTCTTCTTCATGGGCGTGCAGCACCCCAACCCGGACGTGCCCGAGATGGACATCGTCGGGCAGTCGCAGGCCCTGGCCGCCGAGCTCGGGCTCCTCGGCGTCAACGTCTTCTTCAACCAGACGTGGGTCGACTACGACCAGCGCCAGAACTACCTCCTCGAGGCGGACGCGGGCGTCTCGACCCACTACCAGCACCTCGAGACGACGTTCTCGTTCCGCACGCGCATCCTCGACTACCTCTGGGCCGGACTCCCCATGGTCAGCACAGTGGGCGACTCCTTCGCCGACCTGATCGAGAAGGAGGGCCTCGGCGCCACCGTGCCCGAGCGCGACGTCGACGCCCTGGCCTCGGCCCTGGAGAGCGTCCTCTTCGACGAGGAGGCGGCCGACACGGCACGACGGAACGTCGCGAGGGTGCGTCAGGAGTTCACCTGGGACAAGGCGATGGCCCCCCTCGTCGAGTTCTGCCGCAACCCGCTCCGCGCCGCGGACCGGTCGGGACGTCGGCAGGGCAGGGCGGCGCTCCCGTCGCACGGCGGCGCCGTCGTCGTCCCTCGGCGGGCCAAGACCTACGGTCTTCGTCACGACCTGGGCCGCGTCGTGCACTTCGCCCGCGAAGGGGGAGTGCAGGCCGTCGTCGGCAAGGTGCAGGAGCGTCGTGAGCGCGCCCGGCGGATGGCCGAGTGAGCGCCGCCTCGACCGAGGAGACCCGAGACCGCCGTCGTGGACGCCGCGACGGCGGAACCGGCGGGCACCCTGCCGCTCGGGCGGGCCGCCGCACGCTGAGGGTCTGGCTCCTCGCCTTCGTCGCGTTCGCGGTCGTCAGCGGCACGTGGGCCCTCACGAGCCCGACGGGGGCGAGCCCCGACGAGCCGGCGCACATCATGAAGGCAGCCTCGGTGGTGCGCGGCCAGCTCATCGGGGAGGCGACCGACAGTCCTCCCGTCAAGTCCGTCGAGGTACCGGCCGGCATCGCGTACGCGGCCTACGCCATCTGCTACGCCCACTTCCCCGAGACGACGGCGGACTGTGCTCCGGCGTACCCGGCGGACCCGGCAGAGATCGTGGACGCGACGACCAGTGCGGGCCTCTACAACCCCGTGTACTACGTCCTGGTCGGCTGGCCGTCGGTCGTGCTCGACGGCAAGGCCGCCCTGATCGGCATGCGGCTGGTCAGCGCTCTGCTCTGCTCGCTCTCCTTCGCGACGGCGATAGCCTGCCTGTCGCGCCTGCGCCGGCCCGTGCTGCCGGTCTTGGTCGCGATCGCCTCGGTGACGCCGACCATGTGGTTCCTCGCCGGGTCGGTGAACCCCAACGGGCTCGAGGCCACCGTCGCGCTCTCCTTCGCGGCGTCCTACTTCGTCGTCCTCCTCGGGAGATCGTCCCCGCCGTCGTGGCCGATGGTCGCCGTGATGGCAGCCTCGGGCGCGCTCCTCGTGCACATCCGCGGGCTGTCCCCTCTGTGGTTGGGGCTCATCGTGATCCTCGGCGTCGTCCTCGTCGGCTGGCCGAGGTTCGTGGAGCTGCTTAGGCTGCCCCGCGTCCTGGGCGCCGTCGGGCTCGTGGCCGTCTCGACCGTGTTCGCCCTCATCTGGGCGTCGAGGACCAACTCGGTCGCCTCGGTAGGAGAATTCCCCGGACAGGGCACGACGTTCGTGGGCGGCTTCGTCGAGATGCTCGAGCGCACGGTCGACTACGCGCTGGGGATGGTCGGGTCCCTCGGCTGGCTCGACACCCCGGCACCCCTCTACACGATCTACGCCTTCCTCGTCCTCGCCGGCGTGCTGCTCGCGGTCCCCCTCCTCGCCCCCGGCGAGAGGCTTCCCCGAGCGGCGCTGGCCTTGGGCGTGGCGCTCTTCCTCCTCGTGCCGCCGCTGGTCCAGGCGGCCACGGTCACGGAGTCGGGCTACGTCTGGCAGGGGCGCTACGTGCTGCCCTACTTCCTCGCACTGGCCGTGCTCGCCGCCATCGTCGCCGATCCCGTCCTGGCACGCGCGTCCCGCGTGGTCGTCCGTCGGCTCACCGCAGTATTGGTCGTGCTGTTCCCGATCTGCACGGTGATCGCCGAGCTGACGTTCCTGCGCCGCAACTCCGTCGGCTTCTCCCAGTCGTGGCTGGCCATGCTCGGCGACACCCCCTGGCACCCGCCGGGCGCGTCGACGACCGTGTGGGCGCTGATCGTCATCGGGGGAGGGCTGATCGCGATCGCCGCGACCGTGCTCGTCCTCCGCGAGCTGTCCCCGGACGACCGTGGACCGGACGACGCCGAGCTCGACTCCGTGGTGTCCGGCCGGGGCGAGGTCGACCGGTAGCCTGGTCCGGTCCCGGCCGGGACGAGGCTCTCCGCCCGGGACCGGCTCCGCGTTCCCGGGAGGATCCTCCGCCGTCATGCCCCGCTTCGTCACCCGAGAGCGCCTCGTCGCCCTCGTCGCCCCGCTCCTCCTCGTGCTCGTCGCCTGTGTCTCCGTGGGCGTGCACGTGCCCGACAACGAGGCCCTGTCGCCCATCGACGAGTGGGTCTACGCCGACTACCTCGACAAGGTGCCGACGCAGGGCGTCGTGACGCGGGGTGAGGAGACGGGCGAGTTCGCACGTTCCGAGCTGGCCTGCAACGGGGTGCGCCTGGCCCTCGACGAGAACCCGGTGCTCTGTGCCCAGGTGGCCGCCGGCACCGAGAAGGACTCCGACCTCCCCATGGGCGGTGTGACGTCGGCCGACATCTACACGCCGGCCTACTTCGCCGTCACGTGGGTCATGGCCAAGACGATCCAGTTCCTCGGCGTCGACGACCTCCTCGACGCGGCGTCGTACGCGGGGGCCGTCTGGCTCTCCGTCGGGCTCCTCTTCCTCTTCGCGGCGATGCGGAGGCTGGGCGTCGGCCGGACCGTGGCGGTGGCCCTCGGCGCGCTCGTGACCGCGTCGCCCGGCGCCTTCTGGTCGTCGACGTACGTGAGCACCGACGCCCCGGCCCTCGCGGTGGGCGGCAGCCTCCTCTGGCTGGCTGTCCGGATAGTCCAGGGGCGGTCGGGCAAGGTCGCCTTCGTGCTGGTCAGCCTCGTCGGGGTGGTCTTGAAGGCCCAGTTCCTGCTCGGCATCGCCGTCGCCGGTCTCGCCGTGGTCGGCTGGACGGCCGCGAGGGCGTTCGCGGAGCGAGGCCACGACGCGAGGAGGGGCGGCTGGGTCGTGCGGGCGCTCCTGGCGCGCGAGACCCTGACGGTCGTCGCGAGCTTGGTCGTGGCCGTCGTGTTCCAGGTCGTGTGGGCCGTCGTCCGCTCGGCCATCGCGACGGGACCTTATCCCGACCAGTCCGTCGCGCTGCCGGTGACGGTCCACGGCCTGCTCGCCGAGGTCCTCAAGTTCCTGCCGCTCACTGCCCAGGACCCGACCGACGTCGCGAACTCGATCGCCCTGGTGACCGCCGGGACGCTCGTCTCGTGGCTGTCCATCGCCGGCGTCGTCGGACTCGTCGCGGTCGGTCGGGACGACGCGGAGTCGACGTGGTTCGCGCGGGCCGCCCTCGTCGCCGCGGTCTCGGCGGGTCCGGTGCTGGCGGCGGGGTCGATCGTCGTCAGCGGCTACTACTTCGAGCTGCCGTACCGCTACGGCCTGGCCATGCTCCCCGCGTTCATGCTGTGCGCCGGCGTCCTGCTCAGCCGTCAGCGTGCCTGGTTGCCGGTCTCGCTGGCCGTCGTGAGCGGCGTGGTCTACGCTGCGTCGCTCGCAGGGAACTGAGCAGCCCGCACGCACACGAGAGGGCCCCGCACGTCAGCGACGTGCGGGGCCCTCTCGTGTGCGTGGACGATCAGCCGAAGATGTTCCAACCGCTGCCGACCGGCACTCCTGCAGCCCAGCCCGAGCGCGTGAGGCCGGCCCGCGTCGTGCCCGGGTACCACCAGAGCGTCCCGTCGGCCCGGCGACCCAGAAGGTCACCCGAGCGGACTCCCGCGTCCCCGGTGCCGGTGACCACGTCGAAGACGGTCCAGCCGCTCCCGACCGTCAACGGAGCGGCGAAGCCGGCGTCGCCGACCGCGGATCCCGTTCCGGGCAGGACGACGAGGCCCCCGCCCCCGACGAGTGCGGTCAGGTCCGCCTTGCCGTCGCCGTTCAGGTCTCCCGTGCTCTTGGGCGCGAAGCCCGGCACGGAGGCCTTGGAGAGCGACGTGGCCGCTCCGAACCACGGGGAGCCGGCGGTCGTCCTGGCGAGTCCCTGGCGGCCCGTCACCGCGCCTCCTGCCCCGACCGAGACGACGTCGACCTTCTTGTCGCCGTCGAAGTCGCCGAGAGCGAGGTCGCTCACCCCGGACCAGCCGGTGGCCTCGAGCTGGACGGGCTGCCCGTAGGCGACGCCGTTCGTCGAGACCGTGCCGGTGCCGGGATACATCCAGAGGCTGCCGTCGTTGCGGATTCCCACCAGGTCGCGTCTGCCGTCGCCGTCGACGTCGCCGCCGTCGACGACCTTGCGGAACGATCCCCAGCCCTCGCCGATGCGCTGGCCCGGTCGGTAGCTGAGGTGCACGCCGGCGTTGGTGCCGTAGCCGGCGTAGTACCAGAGTCCGCCGTCCGTCGCGATGGCGACGACGTCCGCTGCTCGGTCGCCGTTGAGGTCGCCCGCCCCGAAGAACGAGGCGAAGCCGTTCCAGCCGCTGCCGACCTGCTGGCCGTTGCCGAACGCTGCTTCCTGACCGGTGATGCCCGCGAGGAAGAGCAGCTCGCCGCTGCGGGTCCGGGCGTAGAGGTCGGAGCGACCGTCGCCGTCCGCGTCGCCGGCAGCGAGGAGCAGTTCGCTGCCGACGAGGCCCGTGCCCAGCACGGCCGCGCTCGCGTACGAGCCGCCCGAGCGCGTGTAGAGGGTGAGGCTGCCGTTCGTGCGGAACCCGGCCAGGTCGTCGAGACCGTCGCCGTTCACGTCGCCGACGCCGACCACCTGGGAGAAGCCGTTCCAGCCGGTGCCGACGAGGACGCCCGCGGACAGGGTCCCGTCGCCCCGTCCCGGATAGAGGATGAGCGAGCCGTCAGGGTGTCGGGCGAGCAGGTCGCGCTTGCCGTCGCCGTCCGAGTCGCCGGTGGCGACGAAGTCCGTGAAGGCGTCCCACCCGGAGCCGACCTGACGGCCGGCGCTGAGGCCGGCACCGGCGGTCGAGCTGGCACCGGTCCCGGCGTAGAGCCACAGGCTGCCGTCGGGCTTGCGGGCCATGACGTCGGCCTTGCCGTCGCCCGTGACGTCGCCGACGCCGGCGATCTGGTTGAAGACGCCCCATCCGGAGCCCATCTGCACCCCCGAGCCGAAGGCGACGCCCGAGCCCGACTTCCCGGCACCCGGGTAGAACCACAGGGTCCCGTCCGGCCGACGTGCCATGACGTCGGGTCTCCCGTCGCCGTTCAGGTCACCTGCCCCGACCGCCGGCTGCTGCATGGGCAGTCCGTTCAGGGCCAGCTGCTGCAGGGTGGCCAGGCTGCCGTTGAAGGTGTTCGAGTCGCCGGGGAACGGGCCCGTGCTCGAGTACTGCCACATCGTGTACGACGACCAGCCGGCGGGCAGGGTCCCCGCACCCGAGGCGAGGTTCGCCGGGTAGCGAGCGATGAAGAGCGGGTTGGCGCCGAAGGTCGGGTTGTTGCCGGTGCAGGTGCGCCACCAGTCCGTCGTCGTGTAGATGGCCGGGCGAGCACCGGTCAGGGTCTGGATGCGCTGCGAGAACTCGGCGATCCACTGGCTCATGGCTGCCGGGCTGAGGCCGTAGCAGGAGTTGGTGCCGTCGCTGGCCGCGTAGGGGTTGTACTCGATGTCGAGCAGGGGCGGCAGGGTGCGGCTGTCGCCCACCCATCCGCCGCCGTTCGCGACGAAGTAGTTGGCCTGGGCGGTGGCGCTCGAGATGTTGGGGCGGGCGAAGTGGTAGGCGCCCCGGATCATGCCCACGGCGTAGGAGCCGTTGTACTGCTGGGGGAACTGTCCGTTCCGGTAGGTGAGCCCCTCGGTGGCCTTGACGTAGGCGAACCGGGCGCCCTGGGCCCAGACGCCGTTCCAGTCGACGTTCTCCTGCCAGCCGCTCACGTCCAGGCCGGGGACGCCGGGCGGGAAGGCCGCCTGGGCCGACAGCTGACGCTGCTGCGAGCGCGGGGCCGCGGGCTGGGGCTCGTTCGACGGGACCGTCGACCCCATCGTGTGGTTCTCTGCCGCGTTCATCTCGGCCAACGACGGATCGAGGTCGACGAACGAGCCGTCGGCGGTCGTGGGAGCGGTGGGGGCAGCCGGAGGCGTCGCCGACGGTGACGGCGCCGCGGTCGGTGACGGCGACGTGGTCGGCGCCGCCGTGGGAGGAGGCGTGCTCGGGGCGGCGAGCGCGGGCTGCGGCGCCCCGACGAGGCAGGCCCCGACGAGTGCCGCGGCGGTCAGCGCCCCCGCGAATGTGGAGATGGTCGTGCGCAAGTGATGTTCCCCTCGGTGGTGTCCGGGCACACCGAGGCGGCCCTGTCCTGATCTCGCGAAGGCTACAGGACGGTCGATCGCCCCAGAAGGAGCTCGGGCGCCCCGAACTGGGGGTCGCGACCTGCACTCGGGGCGACCGTCTAGAGTCGAGTCGGCCCCAAGGCCACGTCCCCGCACAGGAACGGATCCACGCATGACCGCCCACACCGGCGCAGGCGCCCTCGTCGTCCTCCCCACCTACGACGAGGTCGAGAACCTCCCGATCATCCTCGGGCGTCTCTTCGCCGCCGCGCCGGACGTCGACGTGCTCGTCGTCGACGACGGCAGCCCCGACGGCACGGGCGAGCTCGCCGAGCGGATGGCCGCCGCCGACCCCCGCATCCACGTCGAGCACCGCACCGGCAAGCTCGGCCTCGGCTCGGCGTACGTCAAGGGCTTCCGCTGGGGCCTGGAGCGCGGCTACGACTTCGTCATCGAGATGGACGCCGACGGCTCCCACCCGCCGGAGGCGCTGCCCGAGATGATCTCGCGGGTCACCGGGGACGATGCCTGGACCCCGAGCCTCGCGATCGGCAGCCGCTGGGTGCCCGGCGGCTCCGTCGTCAACTGGCCCGTCTCGCGCCAGCTGCTGAGCCGTGGCGGCAACCTGTACGCGCGGCTCGCCCTCGGTCTCCGTCTCAAGGACGTGACGGCGGGCTTCCGCGTCTACACCCGAGACGCACTCGCAGCCATGGACCTCGCGGGGATCGACTCCAAGGGCTACTGCTTCCAGGTCGACATGACGCTCCGCACGCTCGACGGCGGCGGTCGCGTCGTGGAGGTGCCGATCGAGTTCCGTGAACGCGAGCTGGGCGAGTCCAAGATGAGCCAGGCGATCGTCGTCGAGGCCATGGCCCGGGTCACCGTCTGGGGCGTGCAGCGGCGTCTGGCGGCCCTGCTGGGTCGCCGACCGGGCCCCGACTGGGTCGTCGAGCGCTGAGCACGACCGGGGCGACCAGCGGCCGGGGCGACTAGCGGTCCGACCCGCGCGGGGGCGCGGCCAGCTGCGGCAGGCGCGAGCGCCACGACCGTTTGCGGGCAGCGATCGTGGCGATGGCGACGAACAGCATGAGCGTCCCCTCGAAGAGCACGAAGCTCTCGGCGAGGGCGGTGACCCCGATCAGCACCAGCACGAGGGCAGGCCAGACGTACGCGACGATCGGGTGGCCGGAGGCGGTCGCCCAGCTCCGCACGAGTGCGAGTGCCCCCGAGACGACGAGCAGCAGCACGCCCACGAGGCCGAGCTGCAGCCAGACGTCGAAGAAAGCGTTGAGGGCCGTCGCGTAGGGGCGGCCGTCCGGCGCCAGGACCGTCGAGAAGGGGAAGATCTCGGCCGGCCACTGGCCGACGAAGCCCCACCCGGTGATGTCGTGCACGCTGGCGAGGCTCCGGACGCGCGCCCAGAGGAGGGATCGTGCGCTGAGGTCCGATGCGCCGTCGACGCTCGCGAGCAGGGAGTCGCGGAGGGCCCAGGAGATCGCGCCGCCGACGACGACCACGACGGCCAGCACGCTCTGGAGCAGGGGACGCCGGTGCTCGGGCGCCTTGCGCAGGGCACGGAGCGCGAGGCCGGCCAGGACGAGGACCACGACCGCCAGCGCAGCCACGGGCGAGCGCGCGAACAGCAGGGTCACGGCGGCCAGCACGGCGGACGCGGCGGCGTGCGACCGGGGGACCGACCGGGTCAGGAACTCGACCACGAAGGTGACGAGGGCGAGCGCCGCCAAGAAGCCGAGGTAGTTGCGCGTGCCCGCGAGCCCCTGGATCGGCCCGCCGAGAGCCAGGTCGCCCCGGATGCCGAGGAACCCGATCGGCTGGTCGATCAGCAGCCCGGCGAACACCTCGAGCGACATAGAGGTGACGAGGACGATCCGCAGCGCGTCGCCGACGGCTCGCACCACCTGGACCAGGTCCCGTCCCAGCGCCAGGTAGAGGCCGAGCGCCCCGAACCCCGCGGCGTAGGCGGCGCCTCCCACCGTGACCCAGGTGTACTCGCTCCAGAGCACGCTGATGGCCATGAAGCCGAAGAGCGCGATGAGAGACACCGGCAGGATGCCGTGCCACTCGACGTGGTGCCGGCCGCCGAAGAGCGACAGCGCCGCGAGCACGAGCAGCGTCGCGAGCACGGCGACCGCGCCCGGCCAGCCCATCACCGAGCGGATGGCCTGCGTCGAGAACGCGAAGAGCACGATCGCCACCGAGAGCGCCTGGGAGAACTGGCCGCCGGCGGAGAAGCCGACCCAGGCCGAGAGGTACCGCCGCAGGGGGTCGCGGCGTCGCGGGCCGAGCCCGTCGATCACCGGTCGCGGTCCGTCCAGCCGTAGGCGTCCCGTCGCGTGACCACGACGACGACCACGAAGATCGCCCAGCCCCACTCGACGATCAGCCGCGACTCGGTGAGGCCGTGCACGAGGAGGAGGGTCAGCAGCAGCACGGGCAGCAGGTCGAGCGCGGACCACGCCGCCTCGCGCCCCACGCCGAGGACGCGGCGGTCCGTCGCCCAGGACCACGCCCGCAGCAGCACGCCGACGACGACGAGCAGGAAGAGCACGAGGCCGACCCAGCCGAGCTGGAACCAGACGTCGAGGTACGCGTCGTGCGCCTGCAGGTACACGACGCCGTTGCGCTCGGCGAGGTCGATGAACGGCTCGGAGATGGGGATCCAGTAGCTGACCCAGCCCCAGCCGACGACGGGGTGCTGCACGCCGAGGTCGAGCACGGCGGCCCAGATGTCGGTGCGGCCGGTGAGGTCGCCGCTGCGGCCGGCGAGGGCGAGCAGGGGCTGGCGCGCCAGCACGAGGAGCCCCGCCGCGAGCACGGCCAGGACCGCGGCGGCGCCGTAGACCCGCCCGCGCCTCTCGACGGGCGTCGCCCGCAGCCTCGTGACGAGCAGCAGCACCAGGGCGACGGCGACGGCGCAGACGACGGTGGTGGCCGATCGCGTGAGCAGGAGCGCGACGACGGCCGCGGCGATGCCGACCCGCCCGGCGTTCTTCGTCACCTGGCCGGCGGCGAGCTGCACGGCAGTGACCACCAGGGCGAGGAGGGCGAACACGGCGAGGATGTTGCTGTTGCCCTGCAGCCCCTGGATGCGGCCGCCCGTGAACAGCTCGGCCCGCGACCAGAAGAAGGCGTCGGGGACGCCGCCCGTGCAGTCGAGGTAGACCGGGCACACGGGCCGGCGCACGATCACGCCGACGACGAGCTCGAAGAGCAGCGAGGCCCCGACGTGCAGCCGCAGCGCCCGGCCCAGGGCGATCACGATCGACGGCCAGGGCAGCGTCGAGGTGACGGCGACGGCCCCGAGGGTCGTCGCCAGCGTCGCGACGATGCCGATGGCGGAGGCGGCGGGGTACTGCGACCAGGACAGCGAGACGACGGCGAAGGCCAGCCAGAGCACGAGGAGGCGCGGCAGCGTGCGCACCCGCGGCGGGTGCCGCACGACGACGACCGCCGCGGCGATCACCATGACGCCGCAGACCACGCCCCAGCCCCAGAAGCTCGTCCCGTTCCGCAGCACGTCGCCGCCCAGGAGGACGAGGAAGACGAGCGTGGCGAAGAGCGTGCGGGCACGCTCGGGAGGCGCGGGCGCGGCACGGCGAGCGGGGAGCGTCGTCGTCATGCGGACCAGGCTAGACGACGGCGCCCCCGCGGCGGGCCGCCGCTCAGACGAAGGCGGCCTGGCCGGTGATGCTGCGGCCGACGATCAGCGTGTTCATCTCGCGCGTGCCCTCGTAGCTGTAGAGGGCCTCGGCGTCCGCGAAGTGGCGCGCGACGTCGTAGTCGAGCACGATCCCGTTGCCGCCCAGCACCTCCCGGGCGTGCGCCACCGTCTCGCGCATCCGGGCGGTCGTGTAGGCCTTGGCGAGCGAGGCGTGCTCGTCGCGCTGCTTGCCGTCGTCGAGCATCTGCGACACGCGGACCACCATCCCGAGCGAGGCCGTGATGTTGCCGATGCACTTGACGAGCAGGTCCTGCACGAGCTGGTGCGCGGCGATCGGCTTGCCGAACTGGATGCGCTCCCCGGCATAGGCCAGGGCCGCCTCGTAGGCGCCGATCGAGTTGCCGACCGCGGCCCAGGCGACCTCGGCCCGCGTGAGCCGGAGCACCGCCGCCGTGTCGCGGAACGAGTTCGCCTGCTGGAGGCGCAGGCTCTCGGGCACCCGGACCCCGTCGAGCACGATGTCGGCGTTCTGCACGATCCGCAGGCTCTGCTTGTCCTCGATCTTGGTCGCCGTGTAGCCGGGGGTCGAGGTGGGGACGATGAATCCCTTGACCTGGCCGTCCTCGGCGCTCTTCGCCCAGATGATCGTGAGGTCGCTGAAGGTCGCGTTGCCGATCCAGCGCTTCGACCCGGTGAGCACCCAGTCGTCCCCGTCGCGTGTCGCGACCGTGCGGAGGCCCTGCGCCGAGTCGGATCCCGACAGCGGCTCGGTGAGGCCGAAGGCGCCGACGAGCTCGCCGCTCGCGAGCCGGGGCAGCCACTCGGCGCGCTGCTCGGGGGAGCCCCCGACGCTGATCGACCCCATCGCCAGCCCGTTCTGGACGCCGACGAAGGTCGCAACAGAGGCGTCGACCCTGGCCAGCTCGAGCGCGACCCAGCCGCGGAACACGGCCGAGTTCTCGAACGGACGGGTCTCCTCCCAGGGGAGGGCGAAGATGCCGAGGTCGGCGAGGCCCTTGACGATCCTCGTCGGGAACTCCGCCCGGGCCCAGTGGTCGTTGACGATCGGCTTCACCTCCGTCTCGAGGTAGTGCCGCAGGTCGGCCAGCACCGACTTCTCGCGGTCGGTGAGCAGGTCTTCGTACCCGTAGAAGTCGCTGGCGAGCGAGGTGAACGAGGTGAGGGTCGATGTGGACATCAGGTGGCTCCGTTGCTCCGTGTCGTGGTGGCGACGACGACGCCCGCGTCGCCGTCCCGGGTGAGACGCGGCGAGCCTAGGCAGGAGGGCCGAGGGCGGCAACGAGCTTGGTAGTTTTGACCAAGGCCTCCCGGCCGGCGCGCTCGGCCCTTTGTAGAGGGGCCCCAAGCCCGGCCGCCCGGTCGCCGCGCACGCCGCCCGACGGGCACGACCCACGACACGCTCGGAGAACCATGTTCCTCGCCATCACGAACACCCCGCGCGACTACGCGTGGGGTTCCCGCACCGCGATCTCCGAGCTGCTCGGGCGTCGGCCGTCGGGCAGGCCGGAGGCCGAGCTCTGGCTGGGCGCGCACCCCGGGTCGCCGAGCATCGTCGTGGCCCCCGCCGTCGTGGACGGTGCCGACACCCTGGCCGACTGGTTCGAGGCCGAGCCCGCCAGGGCGCTCGGGCGGGGCCGCACCGAGCTGCCGTTCCTGCTCAAGGTGCTCGCCGCCGACCAGCCGTTGTCGATCCAGGCGCACCCGACGCCCGAGCAGGCCGAGGACGGCTTCGCCCGCGAGGAGGCGGCGGGCGTCCCCCTGGACGCACCGCACCGCAACTACAAGGACCGGTTCCCGAAGCCCGAGATCATCGTCGCCCTCAGCGAGCGCTTCGACGCGCTCTGCGGCTTCCGCGACCCGGCCGAGACCCTCGCGGACATCGACGTGATCGACGCGGGCACCGGCCGTCTCTCGGCACTCCGCGGCAGCGTCGAAGCGTCGCTCGAGTCGACGCTGGCCTGGCTCTTCGACGGCTCGGACGAGTCTCGACGGGTCGTCGGGGCGGTGGCCGAGCTGGCGAGGGGGGTCGCCGACCCGAGCCCGAGCACCGCGACCGTCGTCGAGCTCGACCGCCTCTACCCGGGCGACCCCGGCGTGGTCGTGTCGCTGCTGCTCAACCGGGTCTCGCTCCGAGCCGGCGAGGCGCTGTTCCTGCCGGCGGGCAACGTCCACGCCTACCTCGGCGGGCTCGGCATCGAGCTGATGGCGCCCTCCGACAACGTGCTGCGCGGCGGCCTCACCCCCAAGCACGTCGACGTGCCCGAGCTGCTGCGGGTGCTCGAGTTCTCCCCGCTGCCCGTCCCGTGGCTCCGCCCCGTCGAGGTCGCCCGCGGGGTCGAGCGCTTCGCCCCCGAGGGCACCGGCTTCGCCCTGCTGCGGGTCCACGCAGGAGGCGCGGGCGCGGTCGTCGAGATCGGCGGGCCGAGCATCCTGCTCGTCACCGACGGCGAGGTCGACGTCAAGGGACAGGACGGCACCATCCACCTCGCCCGGGGCGAGTCCGCCTTCGTGACCCCCGACGAGGTCCGCCTCGCGGTCAGCGGCGGCGGCCTGCTCTGGGTGGCGACGCCCGCCTGACGCGGTTCCCTCGCGACGGGGGCGCGCCCGTCGCGGGCCGGTGCTGCGGACCGGGAGGCGCCTCCTCGTCTCGCTAGGCTGACGCCATGTCATGGTTGGTCACCGGCGGTGCCGGGTACATCGGGTCCCACGTCGTCCGCGAGCTCACGGGGGCGGGCATGGACGCCGTCGTCCTCGACGACCTCTCGTCCGGCCTCGAGGGCTTCGTCCCGGAGGGCGTGCCGTTCGTCCGTGCGAGCATCCTGGACCGCGACGCCGTCGCCGCCGCGATCGAGCAGCACGGGGTCACCGGGGTCGTCCACGTGGCGGGCTACAAGTACGCCGGAGTCTCGGTGCAGCGCCCGCTGCACACCTACGAGCAGAACGTGACCGGCACGCAGGTGCTCCTCGGCGCCATGGCCGACGCCGGGGTCGACCGGGTCGTCTTCTCCTCGAGCGCCGCCGTCTACGGCACCCCGCCGACGGACGTCGTCACCGAGGACACCCCCAAGGCCCCCGCCTCGCCCTACGGCGAGAGCAAGCTCATCGGCGAGTGGCTGCTCCGCGACCAGGCGACGGCCGTCGGCCTCCGGCACACGAGCCTGCGCTACTTCAACGTCGTCGGCTCGGGCTCGCCCGAGCTCTGGGACGCGAGCCCGCACAACCTGTTCCCGCTCGTCTTCGACGCGCTCGCCGCGGGGCGCTCGCCGCGGATCAACGGCGACGACTACGACACGCCCGACGGCACCTGCGTCCGCGACTACGTGCACGTCGCCGACCTCGCCGTCTCGCACGTCGCCGCGGCGCGTCGTCTCGACGCGGGCGAGCCCGTCGAGGCCGCCTACAACCTGGGCTCCGGAGGCGGGGTGTCGGTCGCCGAGATCATGGACGCGATGCGCGAGGGCACCGGCGTCGACTTCACCCCGGAGGTCGGCCCGCGTCGCCCCGGCGACCCCGACCGCATCGTCGCCGACGGAGCGCTGGCGGCCCGCGATCTCGACTGGGAGATGCGCCACACGCTGCTCGAGATGGTGACCAGCGCCTGGGACGCGGCACCGCGTCCCTGACGCGACGACCGCCTCCTCGGAGCCGTGTCGGCGTTCGCCGGGTCCCGGTCCGACACGCCGGAGCCCGGTTGACCCTCGATGAGGGGTGCAGGGTTTATGGGGTCCGACTTGACGTGGCCGAACTACACCGGTGTAATTGGCACATCGCAGCCGTCCAGGGAGCGAGCGACACGAGGGGAGATGTGCCATGGCGATCGACGAGAGCCGTGACGACCGAGACCTCGTCGCACCGGTCCGAGCGGGTGTGCCCGACGACTGGCACGTCGACCCGGTGCTGCTGGGGGTCCCCGGTGTCCGCAGGTCCGGCGACGAGGACGAGGCCCAGCTGTCCTGGCAGGTCGACTCGCTCTGCGCCCAGACCGACCCCGAGGCGTTCTTCCCCGAGAAGGGCGGCTCGACCCGCGACGCGAAGAAGATCTGCGCCTCGTGCGACGTGCGCGCCCAGTGCCTCGAGTACGCGCTGCAGAACGACGAGCGCTTCGGCATCTGGGGCGGCCTGTCCGAGCGTGAGCGCCGCAAGCTCCGCAAGCGGGCCTAGTCCGTTCCCCTGACGTCACCACGGCGCCCGGTCCCCGAGGGGGACGGGCGCCGTCGTCGTCCCGGGCCGTCGACTCTCGTGCGGCTCGCCCCTCATCGGCTCCTCACAGGTGGGGAGGGACCGGCGCGGCGCGGCGGAGGCGCGGGGCACCCGACCTAGGCTGCTCAGGTCATGCAGCCGAGAGTCACAGCGATCCTCGTCGCCCCTGGTGGAGCGACCTACCTCGACCGAACCCTCGACGCGCTGTCGCGGCAGACCCGCCCGCCGGAGTCCCTGGTCGTGGTCGACGCGGGCGGCAAGGACAGCGAGGCCGGGCGCCTCTCGCTCAGCGGGGCGGCACAGCTGACCAGCGTGCCCGCCTCCACGACCTTCGTCCAGGCGCTCGCGCAGGGCGTGCGCGTGTCGGGGCCGGGCGACTCTCCCCGCGACGGCGCCGTCGACGCGGACGAGTGGCTGTGGTTCCTGGGGCACGACAACGTGCCCGGACCCGAGGCGCTGGACCGCCTCCTGTCCCAGGTCGAGGTGTCGCCCTCGGTCGCGGTCGCCGGGCCGAAGCTGATGCGGCTCGACGACCCGACCGTCATCGCCGAGTTCGGCGAGACGATGACCCGCTACGGCGCGTCCATGCCCCTCGTCGAGAGCCAGCTGGACCAGGGGCAGCACGACCACCACGAAGACGTCCTCGGCGTGGCGGCCGCGGGCATGCTCGTCCGCCGCAGCGTGTGGACGGCCCTCGGCGGCTTCGACCCCGGCCTCCCGCACGTCGACGCCGCCCTCGACCTCTCCGTCCGCGCGCGCCTCGCGGGGCACCGCGTCGTGCTCGTGCCCGACGCGCGGGTGTCGAGCGCCGGTCAGCCGGAGGACTTCGGGCAGGCCCCCGGGGGGCACGCCCGCGCCGCCCGCCTCCACCGTGCCGCCCAGCTGCACCGGCGGCTCGTCTACTCGCCCCCTGCCGCGTTGCCCCTGCACTGGCTCTCGCTCGTGCCCCTCGCCTTCGTCCGGTCGGTCTGGCACCTGCTGACGAAGAACCCCGGGGCGGTCCCGGGGGAGTTCGCCACCGCCCTGACGGCCGCGTTCGGCGGGTCTCGGGTGCTGCCCGCGCGGCGGGCGCTCGCGCGCACCCGGACGACCAGCTGGTCGTCCGTGGAGCCGCTGCGCGCCTCCTTCAACCTGATCCGCGAGAGGCGCGTCAGCGACCGTGACGCCCTCGTGGCGCACGGTGAGGACGCGACGGACCCGCGGGCGAGCTTCATCGGATCCGGCGGCCTCTGGGTCGTGCTGGTCGCCGCCGTCGTGGGCGTCGTGGCGTTCCTCGAGTTCCTGCCGCAGCCGGCCCTGACGGGTGGTGGCCTCCTGCCGCTAAGCACCTCGGTCGCCGAGCTGTGGGACAACGTCGGGTGGGGGCGCCACGAGATCGGCACCGGGTTCGTCGGGCCGAGCGACCCGTTCACCGCGGTGCTCGCCGTCCTCGGCTCGATCACGTTCTGGTCGCCCTCCACCGCGGTGCTCGTGCTCTGGCTCGTCGCGCTGCCGGCCTCGGCCCTCGGCGCGTGGTTCGCCGCCCGTCGCGTCACGAGCCGGGCGTGGACCCCCGCCGTCGTCGCCGCGGTCTACGGGCTCTCGTCCCCCCTGCTGTCCGGCCTGCAGTCGGGCCACATCGGCGCGGTCGTGGCGCACGTCGCCCTGCCGTTCCTGATCTGGGCGCTCATCGGGTCGGCCCGGTCGTGGGCCGCCGGGGCGACCGCCTCCCTGCTCTTCGCGGTCGTCGCGGCGTGCGCCCCGTCGTTGTGGCCGGCCCTCGTCGTCATCTGGCTCGGGTCGCTCGCCACCCGGCCCCGGGGAATCCACCGGATGCTCGCCGTCCCGCTGCCCGCCGTGGTCCTCTTCGTGCCGCTCGCCGTCGCGCAGATCTCGCGGGGCACCTGGTGGGGGCTCCTCGCCGACCCTGGTGTCCCCGCGCGGATCGATCCCGCGTCGCCGTGGCAGCTGCTCGTCGCCTCGCCCGAGACCGGCCTGAACGGCTGGACGACCCTGCTCGCCGGGCTGGGCGTGAGCGGCTCGACCGCCGCCGTCGTCGTGGCGGCGGCCTTCGTCCCGCTGGCCCTCCTCGCCGTCGCGGCGCCCTTCGTCGGCCAGGCGCGGCGTGCCGTGCCCGCCCTGTCGCTCGCCCTGCTCGGATTCGTCACGGCGGTCGCCGCGACCCACCTCTCGATCTCGGGCGTCGGCAGCGAGACGACCTCGGTCTGGGCCGGGAGCGGGCTGAGCCTCTACCTGCTGGGTCTCGTCGGCGCCGCCGCGGTCACCCTCGACCGTCTGCCGCGCGTGGCGCCCACGGCGGGCGTCGTCGTCGCCGCGGTGACCGTGGCGTCCGTGTTCCCGCTCGTGGTCGCCTCCTACCTCGGCACGGGCGACGTGCGCCCCAGCTCGGGCCGCATCCTGTCGGCGTACGTCACGGCCGAGGCCGAGGCGTCGCCCGAGGTGGGCACCCTGGTGCTCACGCCCCAGCCGGACGGTTCCCTCGCCGTGTCCCTCGAGCACGGCCAGGGCGCGACCCTCGACGACCAGTCGACCCTCGACGCGACGGCGCAGCGACTGACGTCGACCAACGAGGACCTGACGGTGCTCGCGGGCAACCTCGTGAGCATCAGCGGCTTCGACCCGTCCGACGACCTCGACCAGCTCGGGGTCGGCTTCGTCCTCCTCGGCGAGGCGGCGGACGGCGACGACGAGGCGCGGGCCCTGGAGCGCCGGGCGAGCGAGGCGCTCGACGGGACCGCGGCGTTCCAGCCGGTCGGCGAGACCACGAACGGCCTGCTGTGGCGCTGGGTCGACGCCTCGGGCGCCGCTCCGGACCGCGACGACGCCGGGCCGCTCCGCCCCGTCGTCCTGATCAGCTGGGCCCTCGTGTTCGGCTCCGCGCTGCTGCTGGCCGTGCCGACGACGCCGCGACGCCGACGCTCCCGGGCCGGCGTGCCCGAGTCGGAGCAGCCTGCCACCACCTTCGACGAGGAGAGAGATGACTGAGCGACCGATCATCGCGCGCACCCGACGTGTCGGACTCGGCGCGGCCGGCCTCGCCGTCGCGGCCGTGGTCGTCGGCGCCGCGGGCGTCCTGCCGCTGCCGACGCTGCAGACCGTGCCCGCCGGGCAGCTCGTCGCCCCGGTGGCGGTCGACCAGCAGCGCGTCTGCACGGGAGGGCTGCTCCAGCTCTCGGACGACGAGGGCCAGCAGGCGACGACCGCCAGCTCGGTCGGTCGGGCGCAGGTCGAGTCCGCCTCCAGCTCGGGCGACGACGAGAGCACCGCCCTCGCCGGGGCGGACGGGAGCGACTCCGACCCGGTGCTGTGGACGACGCCCGTGGAGGGCGACGACGTCCCGCTCGTCGCCGCCGCCCAGAGCCAGTCCGTCTCCGAGGGCGAGCTCGTGGGCTTCGCGGCCGCCCCGTGCACCGAGCCGACGAGCTCGACCTGGCTCGTCGGGGGCTCGACCGAGACCGGACGCGTGTCGCTCGTCGTGCTCGTCAACCCCACGGACGTCAACGCGACCGTCGACCTCGGCATCGCCGCGGAGAACGGTCGCGTGCAGGGCCCCGGCATCGACGGCATCGTCGTCGCCCCCCGCAGCCAGAAGGTCGTCCCGCTCTCCGGCTTCGCGACGGGCCTCGTGTCGCCCGTCGTCCACGTCCAGAGCCGGGGCGGCCGCATCGTCGCGTCGCTGCAGCAGAGCGTCGTGCGCACCCTCGACCCCGGCGGCGTCGACATCGTCAGCGGTGCGGCCCCGCCCGCCCGCCAGGTGGTCGTCCCCGGGATCGTCGTCCGGGACTCCGCGGCGCTCGAGGGCGCGCTCACCGAGCCCTCGTCGGCCGACCTGCAGAGCGTCGTCCGGATCTACGTCCCCGGCGACGAGGCCGCACAGGTCTCGATCACGCTCTCGACGGCCGACGGCACGGGCGCGACGTTCCAGACGAGGGTCGAGGCCGGGCGCGTCACCGACGTGCCGGTCGACGGCCTCGCGGACGGCACCTGGACCGCCACGCTGGTGTCGCAGGTCCCCGTCGTGGCCGGTGCCCGCACCTCCACGATCTCGGCCGAGGGCGCGGTCGACCTCGCCTGGGCCGCCGGGGCCCCGGCGCTGCGTGGCGACACGCTCGTGCAGGTGCCCCAGGGCGAGGGCCCCACCCTGTCGATCGCGAACCCCGGCACGGAGGCGGCCACGGCGGTCGTCGAGATCGGCGACGCGGAGCAGCGGGTGACGGTCCCGGCGGGCAGCACCGTCGGCGTCACGGTGTCCGGCGGCGACGTCCTGACCCTGCGCGACGCCGACGATCTGCGAGCCGCGGTGAGCTGGTCGGCCGCCGGCGCCGTCGCGTCGTGGCCCGTCACCTCGGCCCTCCCGGCGTCGACCCCGGTGGTCGTCTACCCGTAGGTCAGCGGTCGCGCCAGCGGTCGGGGGACAGATCCCACGGGTCCTTGCCGAGGAGGTCGCCGACGGCCTGCAGCACCCAGCCCTCCACGAGGACCCGGTGCTGCCACTCGTCGTCCACCTGCCGGTGCGACTCGGGCACGTGCGAGAGGCGCTCGATGGGCAGACGGTAGACGACCACGCTGCGGGCGGCCCGGTCGACGCGCCAGCGCTCGACGCGGGACGGGTCGGGGGCCGCAGGCAGGCCGGCGACCTCGAACGTCACGTCGGCGAGGTCGTCGGGCCACAGCTCGCGCAGGTGGTCCGCCGTCTCGGCGACGAGGTCGTCGAAGAGCTCGACCCTCGTGCGCAGGAACGGCAGGTGGGGGCCGGCGGCCGAGGAGCGCAGGCCACGGCCGTGTCGGTCCCGACGGCGAGACCGGTCGGTGACGCGGACTCGACGTGGCCTCGGCATCTCGCCATCGTAGTCCGGCGGTATCGTGGCGGTCCATGGAGCCACGACCCTGCAGCAAGGTCACCTGCCACGACGAGGCGGTGTCGACCCTCACCTACGTGTACGCGGACTCCATGGTCGTCGTCGGCCCCCTGAGCGACCGGGTCGAGCCGCACGGGTACGACCTGTGCGCCCGACACGCGTCGTCCCTGTCCGTCCCCCAGGGCTGGCAGGTGCTGCGCCGGGTAGTTTTGGGCCATGACCACTGAAGACACCGTCGACCTCTCCGCCTTCGTCAAGACCTACGACGTCCGCGGGCTGGTCGGGAGCCAGCTCACCGACGACGTCGTCGAGGCGTTCGGGGCCGCCTTCGCGGACGAGGTGGGCGCGGCGGGGAGCGAGCTCGTGGTCGGCCACGACATGCGCGACTCCTCGCCCTCGTTCGCGGCGGCCTTCGCCCGCGGCGCCCTGGCCCGGGGCGCGGACGTCGTCGCCCTCGGGCTCTGCTCGACCGACGAGTCCTACTTCGCCTCGGGCTCGCTCGACGCGCCGGCGGCGATGTTCACCGCCAGCCACAACCCCGCGACCTACAACGGCATCAAGATGAGCCGTGCAGGCGCCCAGGGGATCAGCCTCGACACGGGCCTCTCCTCGATCCGCGACCGGGCCGCCGCCTATCTCGCCGACGGCATCTCGTCCGTCGAGGTGCCGGGGTCGCTCCGCGAGCACGACGCGCTGCCGGGCTACGCGGCGCACCTGCGCGGGCTCGTCGACCTGGCCGGCGTCCGGCCCCTGAAGGTGGTCGTCGACGCCGGCAACGGCATGGGCGGCCTGACCGTGCCCGCGGTCCTCGGCGCCGCCGCCGGGCTCCCGGCGCTGCCCCTCGAGATCGTCCCGCTCTACTTCGAGCTCGACGGCACGTTCCCGAACCACGAGGCGAACCCGCTCGAGCCGGCCAACCTCGTCGACCTCCAGGCCGCGGTCGTCGCCCACGGCGCGGACCTCGGCCTCGCCTTCGACGGCGACGCCGACCGCTGCTTCGTCGTCGACGAGAAGGGCGACGCGGTCACCCCGTCCGCCGTCGCGGCGATCGTCGCGGTGCGCGAGATCGCCCGGGTCCGGGCGGCCGAGCCGGACGCCTCCATCTCCGTCATCCACAACCTGATCACCTCGCGCGCCGTGCCCGAGGCCATCGTCGCCTCCGGGGCGGTGCCCGTCCGCACCCGGGTCGGGCACTCGCTCATCAAGGACGAGATGCGCACGACGGGCGCGATCTTCGGCGGCGAGCACTCCGCGCACTACTACTTCCGCGACTTCTGGGGCGCCGACAACGGCATGCTCGCCGCCATGCACGTGCTCGCCGAGCTGGGTCACCAGGACGAGCCGTTGTCGACCCTGACCGACCGCTACACGCCGTACGCCGCCAGCGGCGAGATCAACTCGACCGTCACCGACGTGCCCGCCGCCTACACCCGCGTCGTCGAGGCGTTCACCGGCCGGGGCGACTTCGACGAGCTCGACGGCCTCACCGTGTCGGGGTCGTCGGCGGACGGCGGCTTCTGGTGGTTCAACGTCCGCCCCTCGAACACCGAGCCTCTGCTCCGCCTGAACGCCGAGGCGGCGACGCGCTCGGGCATGGAGGCGGTGCGCGACGAGGTCCTGGCGCTGATCCGGGCATCGTGACGACCGACCCGAGCACGACGCCGCCGGGATCTCCCGGCTACAGCGGCTCGAAGCAGCAGATCGTGACGCGCCTCCGCCGTGCCGAGGGCCAGGTCCGCGGCATCCAGCGGATGGTCGAGGACGACGTCTACTGCATCGACGTCCTCACGCAGGTGAGCGCGGCCACGAAGGCGCTCGAGACGGTGGCCCTGCAGCTGCTCGAGGACCACCTCGCGCACTGCGTCGCCGAGGCGGCTCGCGAGGGCGGGGCGGTGGCCGACGAGAAGATCGCGGAGGCGTCGGCCGCGATCGCCCGTCTCGTGCGTTCCTGACCCCGGGCCGGACCCACGCGGCTCTCCGAACCTGGGCGACACACGCGGCAGGGTGGGCGAGAATGGACCCATGCCCACTGACACGACCACGCTGCCCTACAAGGTCGCCGACCTGTCCCTCGCCGAGGCCGGTCGACACCAGCTCCGGCTCGCCGAGAACGAGATGCCCGGCCTCATGGCCCTCCGCGAGGAGTTCGGCCCGACGCAGCCGCTCGCCGGTGCCCGCGTCGCCGGCTCGCTGCACATGACCGTGCAGACCGCCGTGCTGATCGAGACCCTCACGGCCCTCGGCGCGCAGGTCCGCTGGGCCAGCTGCAACATCTTCTCCACGCAGGACGAGGCGGCGGCCGCGATCGTCGTCGGCCCGACCGGCACCCCCGAGCAGCCGGCGGGCGTGCCCGTCTTCGCCTGGAAGGGCGAGACGCTCGACGAGTACTGGTGGTGCACCTCCCAGATCTTCGACTGGTCGGCCGAGGCCGCCGAGGCAGGCGCCTCGTTCGCCGGCCCGAACATGATCCTCGACGACGGCGGCGACGCCACGATGCTCGTGCACAAGGGCCGCGAGTACGAGCTCGCCGGCGCCGTTCCCGACGACGCCCCCGGCGACAGCCACGAGTGGCGGGTGATCCTCGAGGTGCTGCGCGGCTCGCTGGCCGAGTCGACCGACCGCTGGACGACCATCGGCGCCGAGCTGCAGGGCGTCACGGAAGAGACCACGACGGGCGTGCACCGCCTGTACGAGCTCGCCCGTGCCGGCGAGCTGCTGTTCCCCGCCATCAACGTGAACGACTCCGTCACGAAGTCGAAGTTCGACAACAAGTACGGCATCCGCCACTCTCTGCCCGACGGGCTGATGCGGGCGACCGACGTGCTCATCGGCGGCAAGGTCGCCTTCGTCGCCGGCTACGGCGACGTGGGCAAGGGCGCCGCGGAGGCGCTGCGCGGGCAGGGTGCGCGCGTCATCGTCAGCGAGGTGGACCCTATCAACGCCCTCCAGGCCGCGATGGACGGCTACCAGGTCGCCCGTCTGGAGTCCGTCGTCGAGACGGTCGACATCCTCGTCACGGGCACCGGCAACCTCGACGTCGTGACCGTCGACCACCTCCTCGCGCTCAAGCACCTCGCGATCGTCGCGAACGTCGGCCACTTCGACAACGAGATCGACATGGCCGGGCTCGAGTCGCTCGCCGGCGCCGAGCGCGTCGAGATCAAGCCCCAGGTGCACGAGTGGCGCCTCCCCACGGGGCGCAGCGTGCTCGTGCTCAGCGAGGGCCGCCTGATGAACCTCGGCAACGCGACCGGTCACCCCTCGTTCGTGATGAGCAACTCCTTCACGAACCAGGTCCTCGCGCAGATCGAGCTCTGGGCTCACCGTGAGAACTACGAGACCGAGGTCTACGTGCTGCCCAAGCACCTCGACGAGAAGGTGGCGCGGCTGCACCTCGACGCGCTCGGCGTCGAGCTGACCACCCTCACCGACGCGCAGGCGAAGTACATCGGCGTCAGCGTCGACGGCCCCTACAAGGTCGACCACTACCGGTACTGAGCCGCCGGTGCACGAACGCCCCCTCCCCGTCGTCGAGACGGAGCGGGGGCGTTCTCGCGTGCGGGCCCGAGCGGCACGCGAGAGCCGGGTCAGCGCCGCGCGCGACGGGGGGGCTGCTCAGCGCCGCGGGCGACGGGGGCTGCTCAGCGCCGCGGGAACCCGCGCAC